>QIJL01000502.1 GCA_003232435.1 Flavobacteriales bacterium
AATTTTGCAATAGGGTCATTGAAATAGGCAATGTTGGAGATATGGTTCCAGATGAGTCCATCGTCTTCAATCGCCTTTTTCCAATCTTCTGCTTTTCGGTCCAGGGAAACACCCACAATATTGAGCCCCTTGTCATGATATTTTTTATAAGTTGCGAGCACATTCGGGTTTTCGGCACGACAAGGTCTGCACCAGGCCGCCCAAAAATCGACCAAAGTTACCTTGCCCATAACATCTGCCAGGGCAAGCTGCTCCCCGGTCGGTGTTGGTCCGCTGAAATTAGGTGCTTTTGCACCAACTTCGGTGCTTTTACCTCGCTCTTCCTTTTCTTTCAGCGCTTCGATATTTTTTAAAATGCCTTTTGCGGCATCTGTGTTCTTAATTTCTGGTGTAAGGATTTCATAAAGTTCACTCACTTCCTCATTGGTCAATTGCCTCTGCCCCAAACCTTTGTCGATGAGCAGTGCCGCGATCAAGGAATTCGGGTTTTCCTTGATATACTCTATCTCGAATTCTTTAGATTCCTCGGTTAATTCCAAGTACTCCTCTTGTAGCGCATTGAAGGTAACCGAGTCTTTGTTGAAATTTGCTTCTTGCATGTCTTTTTGAATCGATTGCCCGCGTTCTTGAATGCCTCGATATTTTTTTAAATAACCTGCAAAGACGTCATTCTGCAAGGTGCCCCCGACGATAGCCGCACTCAAGCTGTCTTTTTGCGCAGCAAATTGAATATCCCCATTCTCTATTATAACTGCGGTATACCCGACTAACTGGTCTACAAATAGAAAACGCATGGCAGGCACACTATCGGCAACTCCGGTAAAAACGAATTTACCTTCTTTTACAAGAGCGGTATCTAAATCAACTCTTTGTCTTTGCTCCCCTATTTTTGTAAGATAAACTTTAGTGCTATCCGCAACTTCCCCGGTCAAGGTTCCATTTATTGTAAAACCCTCCGGTTTACTGTTACAAGCCGCTAGCATCACAATAACGATTAGGGATAATATTACCTTGTTCATTGGTTTCAATTTATTTCCGGCAAATGTAGCTATATAATCGAGATATTTCAAAACAGTCTCTAAGTTATTTTTCGCTTTTAGAGCGTGTTTAAACTCACTACTTCCTGATTCCCACTATTTTGAGAACCGTGGCGTTGCTTCAAAGCTTGTATATATCCCGATATACCCGAATTTTGAACCTTAGCCAGAACCTCAAACTCTTGAAAATCAGTTCGCATTGATCTGAAACATACTCTAAAACTGATATCGAATGCCTAGGGCAATGTCGAAATCGAATCGATCATCAAAATCACCATAACCGACAACTCCGATTTCGGGTCTGAAATCGAGCGATATAAGCAAGGGCATATCGAAGTTGCATTCGATGCCCACATCTCCGGCGGCAAATACGAACAGTCCGCCTCCGGGTTCGATGGCCGGGCCCAAATTGCCAGGAATCGGGTCAAACTTTACGCTGCCGGCACCTGCTCCGCCTCCATAATACCAATTGACTATTCCGTCTATGTTATGAATGATCTGATATATTCCGGCCACTTTGAAAGCATCATATGCCCGGTGGTCGCGAAATCCGAGATCTAGCTCGAAGCGATTATACCTTCCTATAGCTTTTTGGTATGAAACCTCTGCTCCGAAGCCATCGCTATCACCTAAACGAAGACCGATGGCATGGTCGGCAATGTCTTGTGAACTGGCCGTGAGCGTCACAAAAAAGATGCATCCGGCGATAATTTTCTTTATTTTCATAAGTTCTGTGTTAATTCAATTTTCAAGGTATTGAACTCGTCTTGAGTTTTTCTTTTACCTGCGAATTATACATTTTGCACCCTAATTTTGCCATTTTCGAGTCCCGTAACTATGGCTACGCGACTCGAAAATGACTTCATTACGGCACAACCCGCCCGAACGGTACGGGCGGGAAGCCACAATTCTCGGTTCCAAACAAAAACTCAAGACGAGTTCATTTCTCAATTAATAAAAACTTAAATTAGTCCCCAAAATTGTTCAGGCTTGCATAAAAAATTACTAAAAGATCTACAGGCCCGCCTAGAGGGCGAACTGGAGTTCGATCGACTTACCACATCATTGTACGCTACTGACGCCTCTGTTTATAGGAGATTGCCCAAGGCGGTGGCTTTTCCGAAAACAATTGCCGACATTCAGAAAATCATTGTTTTTGCCCAAGATAATCGAGTGGGGATTATCCCCAGAACAGCTGGCACTTCGCTTGCCGGACAATGTGTTGGCGAAGGAATTGTTATTGACGTCTCGAAACATTTTACCGAAATAGTAAGTCTTGATAAGGAAAAGAAACAGGCAACCGTGCAGCCCGGGGTCATCCGTGATGAATTGAATCAATTTTTACTTCCACACGGATTGTTCTTCGGCCCGAATACGTCAACTTCCAACAGATGCATGGTAGGAGGGATGGTCGGGAATAATTCTTCCGGTACCACATCCATCCAATACGGGGTCACTCGAGATAAGGTAGTATCGATGAAAACTATTTTGGCAGACGGAAGCGAAGCAGGGTTTCATAGGGTCTCCAAGGAAGAATTCTATGAAAAATCCGGAAAAACCGGTCTTGAAGGAGAACTTTATAAAAATATCCATAAAGAACTTTCGAACAAAAAGATATGTAATACTATTTTGGAAGAATTCCCTAGGGAATCAATCCATAGGAGAAACACGGGCTATGCAGTTGATGAACTACTGAAAAACGATATTTTCGGGGATAAAGATGCTGAGTTTAACTTCTGTAAATTATTGAGCGGAAGCGAGGGCACCTTGGCTTTTACAACTGAGATTACATTGCAGCTGGATGATTTGCCACCAAAATTTTCGGCAATGGTCGTAACCCATTACAAGACCTTGGAAGATTGTCTGAGCGACGTTGCGCCGGTAATGGCCTGTAACTTGCATACTTGCGAGATGATGGACAAGGTCATACTCGATTGCACCAAAAACAACAGGGAGCAACTCAAGAACCGTTTTTTTGTAGAGGGAGACCCGGCAGCCCTTTTGATGCTTGAAGTGAAGGCAAATTCAGAAAATGAACTTGAGAGACTATTGAGCACTTTAGTCAGAACCATTGAGGGTTCAGGGTTGAGTTATTCAAACCCTGTTTTGCGAGGAGATCAAATCGATCAAGCGCTTGAACTTCGGAAAGCAGGTCTTGGATTGTTGGGCAATATGGTCGGGGATCGCAAAGCAGTTGCCTGTATTGAAGATACGGCGGTAGCTCTAGAAGATTTAAAGGATTTTATAGGGGAGTTTACCCAATTAATGAAGGACTACGGGCAAAATGCGGTGTATTACGCCCATGCAGGAGCGGGAGAATTGCACTTACGGCCGATTCTGGATCTTAAAAAATCAACCGATGTCAAGCTTTTTCGAGCCATCACAACCGATGTTGCCAGGCTTACCAAAAAATATAAAGGTTCTTTCAGCGGGGAACATGGCGATGGTATTGTTCGCTCGGAGTTTATTCCCTTGATGATCGG
>QIJL01000090.1 GCA_003232435.1 Flavobacteriales bacterium
CGGCAATTCGATATTTCATATATCAATCCGAGAAAAACGACCTTCGATATAGATCAGGAACACAAAACAAATACTTATATTTTTCAATTGCTGAAAATCTCATTGATTCATATCTATTTGGAAATTCAGGAAGTTTTTAAAGACTGGATTCAGGATGAGTTTGTAATTGGAGATTTTTATTCACAATGGCTCTTTGAACCAATCCCATCTAAATTTTATATACATAAAATTCAGGTCATTGAAGCTGATGTACCAAAACCAGTCGACCATAAATCAGATGACCTATTTGAAGACATTTCCTTTGTATCCTTTACATATATCGGTCTCCAAAAAAATCCTGAGTACGTGAATGACTTGTGCGATAGCTTAAAAAAATTTAGCTTTATCGACCAAAAGACAACTGTGACAAATTTTAAAAAGGTTTTTTCAGGAAATCCAGTCTCTGTACCGATTGTCTGGACAGGTAACCCCACCGAATTTTCATACTTTATTAAACTAATCCACAACAAACACAAACATGTCGTTGATTTAAAGCAAAAGCAATGGAGAGTTGCCTGCAAATGTTTTGTACAATCTGATGGCACACCTTTTGACAGAGCAAAACTCAGAACTTTAAAAAAGCCTCAGCTTTCATACAAACAACTCGAGTCGGCAGTGGATAAACTAAAATAGTCCACTCCACACTCTAAGCCATTCTTCTTTTTTCTCCTTTTTCTAGCCGTTGTTTTCCAAAACAATGGCTTTTATTGTTTATGCCGCCCCACTCTACACTTTACACTTCACACTACACCTGCAAAACGCTGTAATATAACGGAATAAACCAATATAAATTTGGCTCGAATTCAGTAATTAATTGCTCTGCGCAGAGCTCATTTTCTAACATTTAAAAATCGTTTAAAATGAGCGAAGATTATGTCATTCAGAAATTAAACAGCATCGAAAAGATGCTCACTGAGCAAAACATGCTCAGGAAAGAGGTGCTAACCTTTAACGAAGCGGCCATCTATTTAGATGTATCTCATTCACACCTTTACAAGATGACCAGCACGGGAGTAATCCCATCGTACAAGCCAAACGGCAAAAAACTCTATTTCAATCGTGCAGAGCTGGATTCCTGGCTATTGTCCAACAAACAGCTTTCTCAGGAAGAAATCGGGCAACAGGCCGCTAATTACTTAATTAAAAAAGGGAGGGTCAAATTATGAACGAGATAATAAAAGCCCTTCTGTTGCTTTCACAGGAAATCAAAGAAGTAAAAACGCTTGTAATAAAACTAAAGAAAACCCGTGCCCAAAAGTTCAATGAAAATTGGATAGATGGGCAGGATGTAATGCTTGCCCTCCATATTAGCAAACGTACCTTACAATCGTTACGGGATACGGGGATTCTCCCCTATTCCCGTATCAATGGTAAATTCTATTATAAGGTTGCCGACATTGAAAAACTCCTCGAAAGCAACTATTCCCGAAACCTTAAAAGTGATAGCCATGATTAAGGAAAGGGATATTTTAGATAAAACGCACTACGGGTTAAATATTTACGCGCATATTCTGCAACAATATTACCCCGATGAAATTGTAGTAAAACTTAGCGGGAAGCAATGTCTTCCTGCTAAAAATCCTTTCAATGGAGATAAGCAAACCTTGTTGCTAAAAAATATTGATTGGGTTTTTGTTTACAACGATGCTGAATTACCTGATTTCAAAGGAAATCCATTTGCCTTTGCAGCATTGCATTACAAGCTTTCCGGAGAAGAACTTTTGGAAAAAATAAATGAAGATTTGCATCTCCGAATTGGCGAAGAACATAAATCCTATTTTAATCAGGATTTGCCTGAAACCGAAGAAAAGAAGACAGTCAAGCCCAAGATTCACATTCCAAAGTTTAGCTATTTCAATGCTCCTGTAAGCAATATATACCCTAAGGCGACAAAAAATTTACTGGATATTTTTTACTTGATTAAGTCTGAGGCTTATGCTTCAATAACGAATGGGCTTAGGTCAATTACCGATAAAGATAAAGCCCGAAAATTCAAGGCTTCTCAATTCGATTATGTTACCTTCTCAGGGACATTCTCTAAGCGAAATGACAAAGCTTTATTGAATCATTCGGGACTGTTGACCATCGATTTCGACCATATCCCCAACCTTCAGGAATTGAAAAACCAATTGTTGAAAGATGAGTATTTCGATACCGAGTTACTTTTTATTTCCCCTTCCGGTGATGGCTTAAAATGGATTATCCCAATTGATATCACTGCATCAACGCACCAAAACTTCTTTAAAGCTATTTCAGCATACATCAAAAAAGTGCACAAACAGGAAGTGGATAAGTCGGGCAAAGATATTTCCCGTGCCTGCTTTTTACCCCACGACCCAAACGTATTTATTAATCCGAAGTATTTAACAAATAATTTTTAAAGACAATGAAACGAAATAAATTCCTTGCATTACTCAAATTAATGCTATCTAAAGTGTCAACCTACCGCTGGCCCCTTTGGTGGGCTGTCCTCCCCTTTCTGTTCTTCTATGCCTGGCAAATGGCCAAATATTCAATGCTCATTAAAATAATCTTTTAAAATTAATCATAATGAAAAAAAAATTCGATATAAATCACTGGCTTCAACAAGCCGAACCAACCCAACCCAAAAACCTGTCAGTGCATCAAAGGCCTGACGGGTTTCAAAAGTCCTCTTTAGTGCCTGTCCCGAATTCACTTCGAGAGGACTTAGGGGGCAACGACGTCGAAATAATCCTTCAACGTCTTGAATCCTCTCAAACCGACATCACCGCCAATTATCCCGACTGGAGGGATATTGGTTTTGCCTTTGCCGATGAATTCGGAGAATCGGGAAGGGAATATTTCCATCGCATCAGCCGTTTCTATCCTGGATATTCCTACTCAAACTGCGACAAACAGTATGAAAAATGCCTGAAAGCAAAAGGTCATGGAGTAACCATTAAAACCTTTTTCCACCTGGCACAACAAAACGGAATTGACATTAGAACCGTTGTGCTAAAATCCCCTTTAGAGCCTGTCCAGAATTCACTTCGGAAGGATTTAGGGGATAACTCCAACCTGTCAGTACCTCAAAGGCCTGACAGGTTTCCAGAAGAAGAAAGGATTTTCAATACCCCAAAAATCCCCCCCGAAGTTTACCAAAACCTACCCGAAATCCTTAAAGAAAGCACCGGCATGTTTAAGGATGCCATCGAGAAAGATGTATTTTTAATTGGGGCAATTTCCGTAATCAGCGGATGTTTACCCAATATAGAAGGTGTCTATTTTGACGAACCACATTCCGCCCACCTTTATTCTTTTATCACAGCTCCTGCCGGTTCCGGTAAAGGTAAATTGAAATGGGCAAAATACTTTGGGATGAAGATCCACAAAACCATAGTGCAAGAATCCAATCTCGCAAAGGAAGACTATGAACAGGAATTGGAGAACTACACCAATCTTAACAAGAAACAACGCCAGAATGTGGAACGCCCCAGGGA
>QIJL01000287.1 GCA_003232435.1 Flavobacteriales bacterium
ATTTGTTCTGTTGCGATGGATGCGCCGTAATGTTCGAGGAGAATTCAGAAGCTTTACTAGAAGAAACTGAAAATCTCGTTGTATGTCCAAGTTGCCTGGCAGAAAAATTAATAGATCAAACTGTAATGATTAACTATCAGAGTGAAAAGTTACATTTTTGTAAGTGCCCACATTGTATGACTGTTTTTCAAGAGGATTCAGAATACTATATAAAGCGTTTATCAGGCGAGATTGCATATTCTGGTGTTTTCTCTGAGGGTCGAGGGTGTTGTTCATGATGTGTAATAAAGGCGTATAACAAATTCATCCAGCGGCAGTCAAAAGCGTCACGATTTTTGCTGCCGCAAAAATGCGCGCCCCTTCCACCTGCCGCTGATGAAGGCGTTATATATAGGAGGAACATGGAATTTTTATCAAATTCAAATTATTATCCCCAAGTAAATAAACTCTTTGAAAATGACGAAGATATCGACATTGCTGTAGCTTTTTGGGGAAAGGATGCAATAAAACTCTTCAAAAACATATTTGACAAAAAAATTAGAATTATTTGTAATCTTGAAAGTGGTGCATGCAATCCACAAGTTATAAAGGAATTAAAAAAGAACAGTATTGTAGAATTAAGGACCAACAATCATCTACATGCCAAGGTTCTATTACAGAATTCCCAAGTAATTATGGGTTCAGCAAATATTTCAGCCAACGGTTTATCTTTTGAAGGTTCTGAACAAAGCGGATGGATCGAAACAGGTGTCCTTAGCCAGCACAAAGAGCTTATAAAGAACACTCAAGAATGGTTTGATAAAACTTGGAAAAATTCCTCGGAAATCACATCTGAATTAATGAATACTGCTGAAAAAAACTGGCAGAAAAAAAGGACCATTAGACTACTGGCCAAGAGCAATGAATCTCTTTTAGGTGCTGCCTTCAAAGATATAGAGCAATTTAATGATAGAAATATTTATTTTGCTATTTACAGAAACGCAAACCTTTCGAACGAAGCAAATGCTAAATTCGAACAGGTAACTGCTGAATATTCAAACTTCGATCTAAAAGAGAAAATTGATTGTTACGAGGAATGGAGCGAGTTGCCAGATAATGCTTATTTAATAGGCCTATACTATGGACCAAGAAAAGGTTTTCAATATTGCGGTATTAATTTTTGCCCTGACGAACCAATAATTGGAAAATTTAAAGATGAAGATAATGATGATGCCGAAATAAAGATTGTCTTTAAAAAGAAATCTATCCATGGCTATAAAATAACAATAAATGATCAAGAGCTTATAAAAAAAGGGATTTCAAAATTATGGAGTTACCAGCCAGAAGATGAAGAGGCTACGATTATACCATTTATCGATGGTGTCAAAATATTGCAAAAAATCATATAACAAATCGCTACAAGGGACAAGCGGGCACGGCGGTTTTCCGTGGTTCAGTCTTGTTTTCAAAGTTTCATGTTATTCAAAACTTAGTGCTGTAAAACCCGCTTGCCCCTGAGCTCAAACGTTAGATAATTCTTGAAGGTAAATTTAAGGCTATATTTTTATTCAAAAATAGGTCTTCGTTGTTGTCTTGTTGAAGTTCGAGCTTGTTTAGGTTTGGTGATTTCTTTGGAGTCATCTCAAGGTTGAAAGAGTGAGTTGAATGGGTTATTTTGTTTCCCCTTCAATGAAAAGGCAAGGGTGATTGCGTCAAAAGAAAAGAGCAGTATTTTTATCAAAGTTGAGGGTCAATCAAGCTTTAAGAGTTGCCTTTGAAATGATAAAAATGAAGAAAGTTTTTTGTATTTTTGGGTGTTTGTTTTGGAAAGCATCAAGATTGATAGGCTTTTCTTAGTTTCCTTGCTGAAAAGCAAGGTTGCATTGGAAGCAAGTGGTTATTTTGGGAGGGTTTGGATTATAGTGGATGATTTTCTTGGAAGTAGATTATCTAACAAGGGCATCGAGAGGGACGCTCGCTGCGCTCGCGCCCCTCATGCAAGTCGTTATACGCTATAGAGAGTCATCATGACCGACAAAGACCCATGTGTGGCTTGTGTGAAAACTGAAGCTGAGACACTAAGTACACCCGGCTATGATGGTGTACATCAAAAATGCCCGCGTTGTGGAGATTTTAAAATAACTGGCAGTGCATTAGCTGTCATGAACGGAGGAGTTGGCGAGAAGATAAGAGCGAAACTATCTGGCTGGATAAGAGATCAGAATCGCGCGGGAACTACACCAGAAATAAATAGTTATACATATAAAAACATAATCTCACGACCAATCCCATCCGTTGCAGACCGAGCAGCAAGGCTATTAATTGAGGCCGCTCATGGCCAAACTGAATTAGGTGCAAGATTCAACATTGGAGAGTCAAGATTTCTTGCTGCAACATATTCTTCTAATGAAAATGATCTGTTTTTTCTAATGCGGCTTCTTGAGCAGAGGGGTCTCATTGAGCATCAAGCAATGGGCGGTATAGCTGATATATCTCCTGATGGTTACATAGAACTAGACAATATTCTCAGACATCCTTCTGGTTCACTACAAGGCTTTATAGCAATGTGGTTTGATTCGAGCTTAGATAACGCATACGTTGACGGATTCCAAAAAGGCGTGATGGATGCTGGTTATAATCCCATAAGAATAGATCGTGTCGAGCACATAAACCGGATTGATGATGAAATAATCGCACAGATTAACGCGTCTAGATTTGTTGTAGCAGATTTTACTGGTCATAGAGGTGGCGTGTATTTTGAAGCAGGTTATGCGCTTGGCATGGACTTGCCGGTATTCTGGACATGCCGAAAAGATCACCTAAGTGAATTACATTTTGATATACGCCAGTTCAACTGTATTGACTGGGAAACACCCCAAGAACTTTCTGAAAGATTAAGCAAGCGTATAGAGGCAGTTCTTGGAAAAGGAGTGCAGTAGTAATGCTGCGTATAACAAGGCGCTCGTTCGGACGCAAACTACGATGCGCTTCGTTTGCGCCGCACAGCTTGGTCGTTAGCCGTCACAAAGCAAGTCCGAAGGATATACAACCATGCATGAAATCATCTGCCAAAAATGTAAGCAAGCTTTCAAGATCGATGAAGCCGGTTATGCTGATATTGTAAAACAGGTTCGCGATACCGAATTCGAGCAGCAGTTAAATGAGCGGTTGGGGCTAGCGGAAAAAGAAAAGGAGAATGCTGTTGAGCTCGCAAAGGAGCAAGTAGTAAATGAAAAAAGAATGGAAAAAAGAATGGGGTCAGTTCTCGTATTATAGTATCCTGTCAATTGATGTATTTACTCGAGACCTCAGGCGCAAACTGCCCCGCTATGCACCCTGACGACCGGACCCACTAAAAATTGCATTCGTGTTGCCAGGGCGATGGACAGCCTTTGCCCGCCCGCGCTGTACAGTTTTGGCGTTAAGGGCAAGAAGACAAACGGCACACATTGTGCTAAAATTATTGGATGAAATCTTACGCTTGGAGTTCGGAAAAGAACAGTTGGCTTAAAGAAGAA
>QIJL01000594.1 GCA_003232435.1 Flavobacteriales bacterium
ATTGCTTTTATGATCGTATGCTCTTATTTGGCATTGTTGTACGATAAGCACGAAGTAGTTATAAAATCAAAACTTTCGGTAATTCAAAAATATCTTTGGAATGTTTTGGAAAGCAGTGCCCTTTTTCTTCAACGTACATTAAAGGCTCTTTTTAGCAAGGCACTTCAGTTATTGGGGTTTGTGAAGAATTAGATTCGCTTTTTCAAATTCTAAGTGCGTTTAAAAAAAGACCCCAAAGGTTTTGAAAACCTTTGGGGTCTTTTCGCTTACAAAACCTAACAGGTCTTAAAGACCTGTTAGGTTTAAATCAGATATGCAACGCCCGATTCTCGGTCGCCGCCAAGGCAGCTTCTTTAACTGCTTCCGCGAATGTCGGGTGGGCATGTGACATGCGGGCAATGTCTTCAGCACTAGCTCGATATTCCATAGCAACTACAGCTTCTGCTATCAAATCTGCGGCCCGAGCCCCTATCATATGAAAACCTAGAATTTCATCTGTAGCCTTATCGGCCAGTATTTTTACGAATCCGTCAAGATCCATACTGGCCCTTGCACGGCCCAGGGCGCGCATGGGGAACTGACCTACCTTGTATTCGATTCCGGCTTCCTTTAATTCCTCCTCCGTTTTGCCCACTGCCGCAACCTCGGGCCAAGTATAAACGACCCCGGGAATCAAATTATAATCGATATGCGGCTTTTGCCCTGCCAAAACCTCCGCTACCAAAGTTCCTTCCTCTCCTGCCTTATGTGCAAGCATGGCACCTTTGATAACATCGCCAATGGCATATATATTAGAAGCACTGGTCTGCAAATGTTCGTTTACCTCAACCCTTCCCCTATCATCTATTTTCACTCCAGCGGCCTCAGCATTCAATCCATCGGTATAAGGTCTTCTTCCTACGGAAACGAGACAATAATCTCCTTTGAATTCAACTTCCCGACCTTTTTTATCATCCGCCTTTACGATGACCTCATTGCCCTTGCGCTCAACCGATTTTACCTTGTGGGAAAGATTGAATTTTACTTTCTGTTTCTTGAGTACTTTCATTAATTCCTTTGAAAGTGCGGCATCCATCGTGGGAATGATTCGGTCCATGTATTCTACAACAGTAACCTCAGCGCCCAATCTTTTATATACTTGGCCGAGTTCCAGACCGATTACCCCACCACCGATAACGATCATGTGTTTTGGAATCTCTTTAAGCTCCAAAGCCTCCGTAGATGTTATAATTCGTTCTTTGTCGATTTTTATAAAAGGTAAGGTCGACGGTTTACTTCCTGTTGCGATGATCGTATTTTTGGCCTCAATAGTATGTGGTTTGCCCTTTCCCTTTTTTATTTCTATATGGGTAGCATTCTTAAAACTTCCAATACCTTCGAAAACATCGATTTTATTTTTATCCATCAAGAACTTGACGCCTGCACAGGTCTGGTCAACGACTGCTTGTTTCCTGCCGATCATTTTCTCCAAATTTACCTTGATTTCCCCCGGGACTTCAATACCATGTTCCTCAAAATGTTTGATAGCATCCTCATAGTGATGTGATGAATCCAACATTGCTTTTGAGGGAATACAACCCACGTTCAGGCAAGTGCCTCCTAAAGTGGAATATTTTTCAATGATCGCGGTTTTCATTCCCAATTGCGCACAACGGATTGCCGCAACATAGCCCCCAGGGCCAGAACCGATAATGGCCACATCGTATTGACTCATAAATCTGATGTTTTAATTAAAGCTCAAAATTACTACTATTTCCAGCATTTATAAAGTCTATACTCCTGTCAAATGGAAATCCGAAATTTCTACTTGGTCTTTTTCCCCACACCTTCGTTAAAATTTTTCGCCGTAGCTAAGGCTATGCCGAAAAATTTTGCCTTGGTATGAGAAAAAATCCCTGTCTAGATTCTTCCGAATTTCCATTTGACACGAGTATAAACGCAATTCTATCGCAAGTTTGCACAGCAAAGGTCAAAATCGTAATATTACCCTAGAGACAGTCTCTGAAACAAACGAACCAAATATATGAGCGACCAAAAGAAAAGCCCTTTTAGACAGGACGAAAACATTGTTGAAAATAGGGAACTCGGTATATGGGAAGCGCTTATCCCGGTTTTTGCCTTGGTTGCCATGTTGGCCTATAATGTTTCCGTTTTTGGCGATGATGCTCTCAGTGGATCCAACCAGTTTATTCTTTTGTTAGGCGGAGCCGTTGCTGCTATAGTAGGCTTTCGGAACAAGGTCACGTACAAACAGATGTTAGCCGAAGTGGCTGAAAATGTAAAATCGACCACTGGTGCCCTGTTGATTCTCCTAATGGTAGGCGCCCTTGCCGGTACATGGCTGATTAGCGGAATTATTCCCGCAATGATCTACTACGGTTTGCAGATTTTGAACCCTACGATATTTTTGGCGGCCTGCGTAATCATTTGTGCAATCATATCCATTGCCACGGGTAGCAGCTGGACCACATCCGCAACGGTTGGTATTGCTCTAATTGGGATTGGCGATGCTTTAGGAATCTCATTAGGAATGACCGCCGGCGCGGTACTTTCCGGGGCTTATTTCGGCGATAAGCTTTCTCCTTTAAGTGACACTACCAACCTTGCGCCGGCAATGGCCGGTGGAGAACTTTTTGACCACATAAAATATATGCTGTACACCACCGTACCGACCATTTCGGTCACTTTGATAGTTTTTATCATTATCGGTCTAAACTTGGATACCAGTGGCACGGCAGATATAGAATCGATTCTGGCCTCGATAGATAGAAGTTTCAACATAAACGGTTGGCTGTTCCTTGTGCCTGTTGTCGTAATCTTTTTGATCATCAAAAAAACCCCGCCATTGGCCGCCTTGTTAATAGGAACGTTACTGGGAGCTGCCTTTGCCCTAATTTTTCAACCGGCTGTAGTGGCGGGGTTGACCGGTGTGGATTCACTTTCTTTTGAATCGGCATATAAGGGCGTTCTCAAAGCCATAACGGTTCAGACGTCGATTCCCTCGGATAACGAGGCCTTGAGCGATTTGTTCGCCGCCAAGGGAATGGCGGGTATGCTCAGTACGATTTGGCTTATCGTATGCGCTATGGTCTTTGGGGGAATAATGGACGGAATCGGAGCATTGGATCGAATTACAAAATCCTTATTGGGAATGGCCAAAACGACCTTCGGGCTTTTTGCAAGTACAGTAGGAAGCTGTTTGGCTTTGAATGTTACCGCTTCCGATCAATATCTTGCAATTGTAGTGCCTGGTAAAATGTTTTCAAAGGCCTACAAAGACCGAGGTTTGGCACCCGAAAATTTAAGTAGGACTTTAGAGGATTCTGGTACGGTAACTTCGGTCTTGGTGCCTTGGAATACTTGTGGAGCCTATCATAGTGGCGTGCTTGGCGTAAGTGTGGCCGAGTATTTTGTGTATGCCATTTTTAATTGGTTAAGCCCTATAACCACTTTGGTTTTCGCGG
>QIJL01000152.1 GCA_003232435.1 Flavobacteriales bacterium
TCCTTTTCCGATCCATCGAAAAGTTCGAAAATAAATGGAATCGTTTTTCTTTAACAGCAAGGATAAGCTATCCCTAAATCCCTTATCCGAATAATAGAAACTCGAGAAATTGGTTGCGACATAACGATCGTGATACGTAGTATTGAATCCATCCGAAGAGAAAAGTCCTTTGTATTTATTGACCAATCTTTTTGAAGATTCTTTGTCGAACGCCAAGACCTCATCACCGACCATTGTGGAATCCTTCCCCAAAGTACCTTTGACCCAAAGTCTATCCTCTAAAATTTCAAAATCAAGATCGTTGAATTCAAATTTCAACTTGTTCAATGCCTTAAGCTCGGATTTGGAATATCTTTGGGTCGGCGGCCTTGACATCAAATGACCTTGTCGTACTTCTTTCAAAACCGTTGCCAATCGCTTATAAAACTCCCCGCTGCCCATGGGCCGGTCGATATCATTTTTTAGGGAGAGGAATTTGGCATCCAATTCTTGCTTCGAAATATATTGATACAGCTTCGGATGAAATCGCTGCAATTGAGAATATGCTTTGTCAGCGTCTTCATGCAGTTCTGAAACGGAGTGCAAAGAAGAGATTTCAGCATTATACTTTCGGGTACCGGCGCAGGACACCAAGCTTACCAAGACTAAAATCAAAAGAAACTTGTTCGTGTTTATCATTTTCGAAAAATCGTCTTGCAAATTAACGTAGAAAAAGAATGCTTTATTAACTTTAACGGTTCAGAAGCAAAATCCGTTCCATTTTTCGATGAAAAACTATATAAAAGTGCTATTTCTAGTCTTCGTCTTCTTTTTCGCTCTTGGCTGCAACTCAGAAAAAAAAGCCGAACCTCCGAAACCCAATATCGTCTTCATCTTTGCCGATGACATGACATACACTGCAGTTAATGCCTTGGGAAACAATGAGATAGAAACGCCCAATCTTAATAGATTGGTCAAGAACGGAACGACTTTTACCCATGCGTATAACATGGGCGCATGGAACGGTGCCGTGTGCGTCGCCTCACGGGCAATGATCATTTCAGGGCGTAGTGTTTGGGATGCGGATCGATTTAGACAGGGGTGGAAGGAGAATAGGGATTTCGACAAAACTTGGGGCAAATTGATGGAAAGCGCTGGCTATGAAACTTACATGACCGGAAAATGGCATGTTGATGCCCCGGCCGATAGTGTCTTTAAAAATGTGGTTCATGTCAGGCCCGGAATGCCTCGCGATGCATGGAGCCATCAGGGAACGATTCCCATAATCAATGAAATGATCAAGGACGGAAAATCAGAAACTGAAATCAGATCGGTAGGTTACAACCGCCCCTTAAGTGAAACCGATACGGCCTGGTCGCCCACCGATAAAAAATTCGGTGGTTTTTGGCAAGGTGGCAAACATTGGAGCGAAGTTTTAAAAGACGATGCATTGGGCTTCATCGATCAGGCCAAGGCCAGCGAAAAGCCTTTCTTTATGTACCTCGCTTTTAATGCCCCCCATGATCCTCGACAGGCTCCCCAAGAATATTTGGACAAATATCCGTTGGATAAAATAAGCGTGCCGAAAAGTTTTATGCCGATGTATCCTTTTAAGGATAGTATTGGAAATGGCCCTGGTTTAAGAGATGAAGCGTTGGGTCCTTTTCCTCGAACAGAGTACGCCGTCAAAAAACATATTCAGGAGTATTATGCCCTGATAACACATCTCGATGATCAAGTCGGGCAAATTTTAGATGGACTTGAGACCACCGGTAAAATGAAGAACACCTATGTCATCTTTACGGCCGATCACGGACTTGCAGTAGGCCGCCATGGACTCCTTGGAAAGCAAACCCAATTCGATCACAGTATTCGACCTCCGTTTATGGTAATGGGACCCACGATCCCGAAAGGAAAAAAGGTAGATGCGGATATTTATCTTCAGGATGCAATGGCAACCAGCCTCGAACTAGGTGGAGTACCAAAACCCGACTATGTTTATTTTAATAGTATAAAAGATCTAGCGGAAGGTTCTCGTACAGAAAGTCATTATGACGCCATTTATAATGGGTACATCGACTATCAGCGAATGATCCGAAAAGACGGTTTTAAGCTTTTGGTCTACCCAAAGTTGAATAAAGTGCTTCTGTTCGATCTGAAAAACGACCCGGAAGAAACGAACGATTTGGCAAATTTACCGGAGTACCAAGAAAAAATTGATGCGATGTTCGAAGAACTGTTAGAGCTACAAGAACAATTGAATGACACTTTAGACATTTCAAAGGTTCGTAAAAAAGAGATGTAAATCTTAAAAAAAGGGACATTGCAAAAAACAATTCATTCATGTTTTATCGTTTCAGATATCAGATGTCCCTCTTCCGAAAACCCCTGTATCGAAAATAGAAGCCCTTTCGGTTTATGTTGCTTTAAGATTTTAAAAAATACCTCCCCATTTTTATCGGTCTTTAGAGTTGGTTTCCAGTCAACTTCCATCCAATCTTTAACACCGATCTTGTTCATATCGTAGAGGGGGGAATAGTATTTTTTACTTTTGTCGTAACCATCGGTAATAATATGTTCGTCAAAAAGTTCTATTGTATTATTGCGATAGGCATCTGTTGTAAAAACTTGGAAAGCACGCCAACGAATCCGATTTCCTTCTTTATCCAAATGAGTCCCATCTAAAACCATAATATTAGCGACATCTTTCATTTTGATTGATATTGAGGCTATTCTTCTTGGATTTAACAAGCGCCCGTCAATTACTATAATAGCAAATTCGTGGCCCGGAATATCTAGAAAAAAATATGTGTTATTTATGTTGTTCAAACGAACACCTTCTTTAGATTGTAGATAAGAAAATAAATCGTAATTTCTAAAAACCTTTTCGGTAGGGAAGTCATGGTATTTGCCAATATCGGGAACGATAGGTTTGTATTTTTCAATTAATTTTCTTCTTTGCAGATAGCGTTCACTACGTTCTCTTTCGGTTACTATTACTTCATCTAATGCGATTATACCTTCTTTGGTTATGGTGGTTGTGTCATTTGCGATTGTCGAAGAGTATGAATTGGTATTACTTGTAACTATGGAAGTCGATTTGTCGTTGCCACTGGTTTCATTTTCCAATGAAAACTTCTCCTCAAACGGAATTTTCGCAATCGGAAAGTTTTTTTTAATGACGGTATCGTAGCTGACCCCCTCGGGTTCAATGACCTTGCCCAACCAGTTCAGATGGGCTACTTTGGTGGTATCGCCCTTAAAGAGCGACAAGTCGTTGAAAACGAATTCAGGTTTATTGTCCAACCTTACCTTATCGATGACCTTATAATCATCTGCAAAAAGTGCCAACGTATTGTGCTTTCCCAAAGACCTTAGCTTCCCCTTGAGTTCGAAACCATATTCGAATTCATGCTTTTGTTCCGGGTTTAATTCGGCGATCATTTCGGGAAGTGAGTAGCTAGTCCATCCTTGGGTCAGT
>QIJL01000019.1 GCA_003232435.1 Flavobacteriales bacterium
CATAGCGACAGGCCAGTTCCACTTCTGCATCAGACAAATTATTCGGCCATTTTGGAATACGCTCCACTTCTATTTCAATCCCGCTTAATCCTATGGTGACCGAATAAGGAATACTGAAAGGGTCACAGTTGTCTTCTGATCGGACTTCCGGCCGGTACTTTCGCCAATAGTCCATACATCCATCACGGTGGGCCTCCGCAACATCTTTTCCAAATTCAGGGATAAGGTTTTCCCAGCAACTTGGGGCGCTACGCATTTCTTGGAGTCTGTAGAGTAAATATCTCGTTGTATTCCATACTTTCCCGGCTGCTGCAATGCTCACGTCGTGCAGACTACTGATATTCTCCTGTATCCACTCTCGTTTTTTTTGTCGATTTTCTTCTGATTTCAGTTTTGCTTGTTTTCGTTTCTGTTCCCAATTTGTCATTGATCGCCGATGCTTTTTTACTTCTTTTGACATCGGAGGAGGATTTAAAAGGATGTGGAGCTTTTCTTCCAATTCCTGTATGCCTCGCATAGCTTTTTTTAGGGCAACCCGCCGCATTCTCTCTCTCCCCCCTTCTTTGTAGAGCTGAAAAGCAAAAGAGAGTGCGAGCAATCGGTCATCTATTTTAGATTTAAGTCCAACATCTGACAGGATTTTTTCAAAATCGGCTTGTGTAAACCGCCAATACTGGCCCTCTGAATGGACATCCCAAAAGTCAACAAGAGGCCCTTTGTTTTCCCGAATCTTTCGAGCGCGTTCTATTTTCACATCAAACCAAAAAAGGGCGTGATTCAATTCAGGCCGCTCTGGAACAAGTTCTTCAAACCGATGTTCTTTTGAATAGTAAGCCCGGTAATGGATCGCGTGTTGGGCAAGAGAGATAATCTTTATTGAAGAAGGATCAAGCACGTCAGGGTGTTTTGTCAAAACGAGCTGTTCAACGGCCAGTACCGCAAACGAAAAAAGCCACCAATTATTTTGAGACAGCTCGAAATGACGCCGTTCGATGAAAGGCGATCGTTCCAACAAAAGTAAAAGGCCTTTGCACCATGCAAGAAGCTGGTTTTTAGGGCAGCGTTGAAGGCTATATTCTCGAAGCGCTGAAGTAAGATGGACCTCAACTGCATCTTCGGCGGGAGGAGGGAGGCGTGTAATCAAGATTAAAATATTTTGTGTCGAAAGGTCATCCGGCGCAAAAACCGAAATAAGTTCGCCTATAAGTTCTTTGTCCGCCATTGTGGTATCAGACAACAGGATTGTAATAAGCCGATCTTTTTGTTCTTTTGACCCTGCTACTCCGACAGCGCGAATACCACATGCACGGGTATAACCATCATTTGAATCATCCAGAGCAAACTCAAGAGCCGCTTCTGTGCAGACTGTCATTTCCCCTTGCCAGATCATTCGCAGAAGAAGTCGCCTGATTTCCTCATGATCACCATAGGTCTTTAAAAGCGTATTGATTGTTTCGGCTAAACCGGGGCTTGCAAATCTCCTGGGTTCGGAGAGATCAAATGAAAACCCCCACCTATTTTGTTTGGCATATTGCTCACAAAATTTTTCTAGAAAATGGATGCGCAGTTTCATCGGAAGTTCTGAGGGGTCCCCTCCTTGCAAGCAGATTTCCGGTGCGATCTTGATTGCTTTTTCCCGAATACGGTCATCAACTAAAATGAGCCAGGATAAAATGGGACGCATGGAGGGAATCAAAACCTCCCGACCATAAATGCTTTTAAAGAACAGGGCTTCGATTTCACGCCGAGGTTTGTCTTGCCCCAATAAACGATGCAACCATTGTGCGGTTAAATACTCGCGGGCACTGCGATGGTGAAACCGAACACAACCATAAATGGTCTTGTCAAAGATGGGCCTTTGCAACAGCGCACGGATGGGCTTCATCTCCCAATTTAGGACTTTTTCAACATCAATGGAATTGGCTTTTATCGAAGGATCGGTCTTTTGCTTTGGAAGGAGAATGCGATTTTTTCGCAAAAAAGTAACCGCTGCGGCAAGCCTCTCAGCCCCATAACGTGCATCTTCTGGCTTTAGAAGGAAGTTCAGAGGCGCGATCTTGATCGTTTTCAGTCAATTTTGAGGTGATGTTATTTTCGATCAATTTTGCGCGATTCCCAATTTTGCGATGCCGCTTCCAATAATCAATCAATTCGAGCAAATCTTGTGGACGGCCTGAGAAAATTTCTGCCTCCGATTTTTCTATGGCGGTCAAAAAAGAATCAATCTCTGGAACATCAGATGCCTGCGAAAAAATTCTTCGCTGGTTTTGATCTAAGGGACAAAGCGCAAAGACCTCTGGCGTTACACGTTTTTGTTCTGCTGTTTTCACGCTGCTGAGTTCTCTCTCGGAAGAATTGCTCAAATCATCGACATTATCTTCGCCTTCTTCTTGCTTGGACGTTATCTGTTCTTCAAAAGGTAATGTGTTTTGAATAAATGCTAGATCTGACTGCGCCTGCCATTCGCTGATCCGGCTGGTGATAACAATATGTGCCCGGTGTTTTTGATCCCCCAGTTTTAAAGCAAACCGCTTTATGGCGAGTTTAAAGGCGCTGATCTTATGGAGTTTGGATTCATCCACTGAATCCAGAAAAAACCAAGCCGGTTCGTCCCTATTAAGCCACGCGTTAAATTCAACGAACGTCCCTGTTTCATCGAAGGCGATTTCAAAATCAGAAACAAGATGTTCCAAACGAAAGAAAAATGCCGCTTTCCCTTCGCTGTGCAATCGTCTGGCAACCGCCTTTACCTCATCTGTCTTCCCCGCTCCAGCTTCCGCGAGAATAATGACGCGAGGCAGTTCAAGAAGATCGCTCCATTTTTTTGTTCCTGATAATCCAAAAATGTGAGAGAAGTCATACGCCTCTTCGTCGAATGTCTGGTCTTTTGAAATGGGGGTGAAGGTGCGGTTGAGTTCAATGAAGGGAGTCGCCATTTCGAAACATTAACAAAACCGGTACGATTTCACACGAAAAACTCCGAAAGAGTTGTGTCTCAATTTGGGTCAGAAACCAAAACCATCGTGTCGTCATTCCCGCGTAGGCTTAGAATCCAAGGGGATAAAGCTCTGGATGCCCGCCTACGCGAGCATGACGTGTTACTAAAACTCAAACTGAGACACGATCCCCGAGAGGGAGTACTTCGCCAGAAAAAATGCTATCTTCTCAATTCATGCAAACGCTCACCATTCCTGAAGCCCGAAGGCTCGCGCTGGCGCGAGCGGGATTGATCAAAACAGACTGGACGGGATTCCCCACACACAGCCCAAAATCCGAAAAAAAGGCACGCGAAATAGCGTATCGTGTCATTTCGCGCTTCGGCTACTTACAACTCGATACCGTCTCCATTGCGGGCGCGCGCAGTCATGCCATCGTATTGATGTCGCGTCTGGAAGGGTTTAATCCGAAAATTGCCGAAGCCCTGCTTCGACCTGGCGAACCCCTTT
>QIJL01000251.1 GCA_003232435.1 Flavobacteriales bacterium
TCCCGCGAAACGGAAACAGGTCTATCAGTTCCAAAATATTCTACAAAGTTTCCTAGTGTCTTGAGAAGTTTATGGGGCGATTCATAAAAGACCATAGTACGGGTTTCTTCGGCCAATAGTTTTAATCGAGTTTGCCTTCCCTTTTTTACAGGAAGAAATCCCTCGAAAACAAATTTATCGTTCGGCAAACCACTATTTACTAAAGCGGGCACAAAAGCAGTGGCTCCAGGAAGGCAATCCACTTCAATATTATTTTCGACACATGCCCGAGTCAAAAGAAATCCTGGATCGGAAATAGCCGGGGTGCCTGCATCTGAGATGAGGGCCATTGTTTCGCCAGCTTGAATTCTATTGATCAGAGCATCGACCATTTTATGCTCGTTGTGCATATGATGGCTTTGCATCGGGGTTATAATTTCGAAATGCTGTAAAAGCTTTCCGCTAGTACGGGTATCTTCCGCCAAGATGATATCGACTTCCTTTAGTACGCGGATCGCCCGCAATGTCATATCTTCAAGATTGCCGATCGGCGTCGGCACCAAATATAGTTTTCCCATCGATTAATAAAAGGTATTAAACCCCATCCGCCAATTGGCGGACTAGACCCATTAATAGTCCCGAAACCTAGGGAGACCCAAGGGCCGAGGTACCCCGCTAAAAAGCGGGGTTAGTTCAACTGACAATTTTGAGTTCGTCCGCCTTTGGCGGACTCCTCAAAATCGAGTTTCACTAATAAAAAACCGAAAGTCGGCAGATCAACTTTCGGTTAAATTCAGTCTTCCTCAAAATGTATTTTAAGCGAATTTATGGGCAATCAATGCCATAAATCGCTCTTCATATTCTTCTTTGCCCTCCCAGTTTTTATATTCGGGCTTGACCATATTATTTATAAATGCAATAGAACGTTCCTCCGATTCAATAGTCGCTAGCTGTGACATTACGCGTTGGTAGTCTTCGCCATTGCCGTTAAATAGATGTTTTACAAATGCAAGACGATCGTTCAATCCGACTGTGATATCTTTCTTTTTGAGTTTATCGTTCAACGAAAGCGTTTTTCTTTTTGTTTTTGTCGTAACCTCTTCCTCCTTTGGCTCAAAAAAATCCTTGTCGTTCTTCACCAATTCGGGTTTACCCAAGAATTCTGATAAAACCTCATCGACCGGATTCTCACTTGGCATTTCAGAAACCATATCTTTTATGGTAGCCATACCTTGATGTGTGATGATATCGTCTTCATGGGGATTGTTTTCAGGTACTGAAGAATTCTCCCTTAGAACGGCGCTGGCCAATTCTTCGAATTTCGCCGCAATAACGTTTTTTGAGACATCGACCTGCACGTCACTTAATTTTTCATCGATGAATTTCAAGACCGCCAATTTTTCATAAAGGTTTTTTGCGACATCGTACATCTCTGAAATATCGTTCATATCTCGAGAAGTGATTATGTCGGTAGATAATTTTCTAAGCTCTTCCTTCAGTTTTTTCTTCATCGCTTTTATTTTGTATCACTGCAAAAGGTATGCCTTTTTTGCTAATTTTAAGGCCACCTATAACTAGAACGAAAAACACTCTATTTTCGTCTAAAATTACGAAATGTTTCTCGAAAACACTGTTAACCATAAAGAGCAGTTCGGATGGATCGAGGTTATCTGCGGTTCAATGTTCTCTGGCAAGACCGAAGAACTCATCCGTCGGCTTCGAAGGGCCCAATTTGCGAAACAGAAGGTCGAGATTTTTAAACCTATAGTGGACACACGATACCATGAAGACATGGTGGTCTCCCATGATTCGAATGAAATACGTTCAACTCCTGTGCCAGCTGCGGCAAATATCGGAATATTGGCAGACGGCTGCGATGTTGTGGCCATTGATGAGGCCCAGTTTTTCGATGATGAAATCGTGACCGTATGCAATGATCTTGCAAATAGGGGAATTCGTGTAATCGTTGCGGGGCTCGACATGGATTTCAAGGGCAATCCTTTTGGCCCGATGCCGGCTTTGATGGCAACTGCCGAATATGTGACCAAGGTTCATGCCATTTGCACTAGAACGGGTGATTTGGCAAATTACAGTTTTCGTAAGACCGACAATGATGATCTTGTTTTGTTGGGAGAGATCGGGGAATACGAAGCCTTGAGCAGGGTGGCATTTTACAAGGCCATGCTCAAAGAGAAGGTAAAGAATTTGAAGGTCGATGCAGAAGAAGTGATCGAAAAAAAGGATGCCGCCAATGCCTAAAGCTTCCGAAACCACCCTTGAAATAGATTTAGGGGCGCTAGAACACAACTTCGATTATTTAAAATCGAGACTAGAATCTTCTACGAAGTTTTTGGCGGTCGTCAAGGCCTTTGGCTATGGCGGCGATGCCGAGCGCATCGCCCGAAAATTAGAAACCCTTATGGTCGATTATTTTGCCGTTGCCTATGGCAGTGAAGGTGTTGGGTTGCGGAACGCTGGAATAAATACGCCTATTATAGTGCTACATCCGCAGCCTGTGAATTTTGACATTCTTATAGATAGATGTTTAGAGCCATGTCTGTATTCTGCAAGAATCTTGAAAAAGTTCTTGAAAGCGGCGGTCGAAAAAGGTCAAAAAAGTTATCCGGTTCATGTTAAATTCAATACGGGGCTCAATCGTTTGGGTTTTTGGGAAAACGACATTGATTTCATTGCCGAACGATTAGAAGGCCGCGAAGAGCTGAAAGTTGTGTCGTTATTTTCCCATTTGGCTGCTTCCGAGGATGAAAAGGAAAGGGGGTTCACCCTAAATCAAATAGAGAACTTCAAGAAAATTTCGCGGGAATTCGATGAAAAATCGCATTTCGAGACTTTCAAGCACATTTTGAATACGTCCGGAATTATCAACTATCCGGAAGCGCAGTTCGATATGGTCAGAAGCGGAATCGGTCTTTACGGATTTAGCAATGACCCGGAAATAGACAAACAACTAAAACCAGTAGTAACCCTTAAAACCGTTATCTCCCAGATTCATAGAATCGAACCCAACGAAAGCGTAGGCTACAACCGAAAATTTACTTCCGATGGTTATCGCATTACCGCAACCTTGCCAATAGGCCATGCAGACGGAATCGGCCGTCAATATGGCAATGGAAAGACCCATGTTTCCGTAAATGGAAAAAAAGCATTGATTATCGGCAATGTGTGTATGGATATGATCATGATCGATATTACCGGCCTCGATTGTAAAGAAGGTGATGAAGTTGTTGTTTTCGGAAAACATCCCTCCGCTGAAGATTTTGCAACGACGGCCAATACCATTTCCTACGAGTTGTTGGCAGGTATTTCACAACGTGCAAGACGAGTGATTATAGGCGATTAAAATATTTTTTAACATTTTGTTAGGAAACCTTTTTTTCACTACATTGCATTACACTAATAATTAACCACAAAAAATATTAAATCATGTTAAAAGAA
>QIJL01000073.1 GCA_003232435.1 Flavobacteriales bacterium
ACATCGGAATCAGGGGTATCGCCCAATTCCATTAAAATGGATTTGCCTTTATCTTCCAATCCTACCGCCAAAAGGTTTTGAGCCAAATAGTACTTTAATTTCCAACTATCGTTTTTTGTTGTTGCCCATTCCACTACCGGAAGTGTCTCCCTGCGATATGGAAACACTAGATTTATTCTTCCCGAAAGGGCTTCGTTTAACATTCGCTCACTTTCAGACGGATCGGCATCTTTCTGAAGATAGGCCGCCCATATGGCATTTTTTACACTCAGTCTGCTTGACAGCAGTGTCAGTAATGCTTCCGTGTTGAAACCTAGCGCATGGTATCTCAATGCCACGTTCAAAGCTGTTTCTTCTTTAAATTCATTTTGAACTTTTGGTGTTGCCAAGGAATCGTTTCCTTTTTCGAAACCGTTCATTCTGGCTTTTTCCATATTCACGAAATGGTTCAGCGGATCGATTTGTAAAACTCCTTCGACGTACTCTTTGAATGCTTCTTTATCATTTTGAATTCTGGACAAGATCATCAGTACTTCCCTGGCATTAACATTTTGTAGATTAAAGCTCAAGGCTTTTGCCGCATACATTTTGGACCTGTTATAGTTCTTATCCACCAAGTAAATCTCTGCCATCCGGGCAAAGGCTACCGATCTATATTCCATATCTCTTGCTGCCCAGCCAAGGGATTCCAGTGCGTTCAAATTATCTCCTGTTGCCCGATAGGTAATTCCGGCAATATAGTTGGCACCGGAATCATACGTATCCATTTTGAGAACGGTATTGCAAAGCTCCAACGCCCTGTCATAATTTGTCTTGCGATATTCGAGTTCGGCCAAAGCGATAAGACCTGCACGATGCGACGGGTCTTGTTTTATCAATTCTGATAGCCTTTGATGTGCCAATGGGTACTCGCGGTATTGCAAGGCTTCTAGACCTTCTTGATATAGTTTTTCCGATTTGGATACTTTTAAATTTTCATCGGGATAAAAAGGTCTTTTGATTTGATCGGCCTCTGGATCATTCGTGTACGTTAGTTCTGTTCCTAAGACGGATATCTCGATTTTATCCGTAGAATTGATAGGAAGTTTTTTTGAAAAGATACTCATGGGCTTTAGACTCAACATTTCCTTTAAAACGACTTCTTCGTTTACTTTTACTTGAATCCCATGATTTAGATCTTGTAATGCATTAAGTCCGATGTGAATCGATCCATTTTCGTATTCAACATTTAAAACACCATGCTTCGATGCATCTTCCATGCCGCCTATTTCTTTATATGGAAACCAAATTTCTGACCATGTATCCATCATATAAGGATCGAAACCGACTTGACTGATCGGATTTATCGCTCCAGCAGAATATTGGTCAAAAAGTCTTCCTGCCTGAAACTCAATATATTGCCCATCAGAGTCGGTCAACAAATCCTCCCAAATTCCACCGCCGCGCGATAAATCCCAAAGCCATAATTTTTGACCGGGCATTTCTTCATAGGGTGCCCATGTGCCGAATCCGAAGTTTTTATCGTGATAATATCCTCCGAAAAAATCATTGTACTCCCCAACAATGTGATATGATTTTGACAGACCAAAAGTATTGTTCTTATACATGGATAGATTTCTTCCTTCCTCATCAATGGGCCACGGATGTGCGTCGCCATTATGTTCGACATATTTGTTACCTGGAATAAAAAATTCAAGATCGTAGGTCGCAACTGCCGCCGCGGTCATCCAATTATAATATGATTCGGTTAGGGGAGAAGCGTTGTACCATGAGGCATTGGTTTCAAAATAGGCCTTGTCTTTTTCCAAACGGATTTCAACAGTCCATTTCGTATTCGAAGGGAGATCAGTGTTGCCCACAATGCAACTCACACTGCCATCTGTATTTGTTCGCGTCAGATAATCGACTGGTGTAGCTGTAGCAGGATGGTGGCCGATTATGCCAAAATTGAATTCGATACCGCCCGATGTCCAAGGCCCGCGCATGGCGATATTTCGGAATTTGATAACTTCGTTTTTGTATAGAAATTCCTCTCCCGTACTTTTCTCTATTGCACCCCAGACTTTCCCTCCGATTTCAGGTAAGACAAAAACTTTGATATAATCGTTTTCCAAGGTAACAACTTTCCAATCCTTCTTTTTTGATTCGTGTTCGTATTGCTCGAACTTGTGGTAGGGAAATATTTTCGGGTTTTCGGCCAATATGGGAACCGGATTGGGGTCACTGAAGGAATAGGTGTCAATTGACATTACCTCTTCGGTAATGGTTACCGATTGCCCGTTTAAAAGAAAAAACGAGAACAACATGGTATAGAAAAAGAAAGAAAGCCGAGGTATTCGAATTAGGGAAGATTTATATCTTTTTTTCATTACAACAGTTATTTTGTTCAGTCGAATACCCCAAAGAAAAGCTATTTCCTAGGTTGGGGCAGTTATATTGATGAAATCGTAATTTTTCATTTCCCTCCCGAGAGCTATCGAGACTAAAGGGATCGAGAAATTACTCAAATCTAGAGAAAATCCTCTCTTCAGGGTCGGGGAAAAGATTTTTTCGGCATTAACTTATACAACTGCCCAATCTAGGAAATAATCCAAAGAAAAGGGAATATATAGGGTAGTTGTTTTTTGAATTTGGTTTTATCCGGCTCGTTCATTTTACGGGGAGTTTTTTCCATTTTCGATATATGTTCCCACCCTTATGAAATGAACTGGTTTAAACTTTTTGTTTGGAATCGAACCCGCCTGCCATGCCTACGGCAGGTAAACCGGACGGGCAGGGAGGGGGCCCGGGGGAGACCTGTCTGCCGAACAGGCAGGCTTACAACTTAAGGAAATGTTCATAACTTTGCCAACGCATCGGCTGCCTGCCTTTTTACGATTCAGGAAGTGGTTCATTGAAAACGAGGTATAGAACGAAAAACCTCATCAGTACGATGAGCAACAACGCACCGATAACTTTCAAAAATTTTCTAAGAAATTTCATTCGCCTAATAACCCACCGCAGTATCGTCGCCTCTTTTATCGGCACCACCTTCCAGTTTTCCATTAGCTAAAACTCGAATGGCATCGACTTTACCGATAATAGGGGTGCGTTCCTCGTTGATGATATAACCTTTTGCTATTAGTGCATCCTTTGATTCTTGCGGAAACCCTTCCGGCTCGAAGATGACTACGTCGGGCAGCCATTGATGATGAAAGCGAGGAGCGTTTACGGCATCTTGCATGCTCATATCGAATTCGTAGACATTCAAAATAGTTTGGGCCACAGCGGTAATAATCGTAGAGCCTCCAGGTGTGCCGACGACCAGCCATAATTTTCCATCTTTTTCGACAATAGTCGGGGTCATGCTACTCAACATTCGTTTTTCGGGTGCGATGCTATTCGCTTCTCCGCCAACGAGTCCGAACATATTCGGCAC
>QIJL01000345.1 GCA_003232435.1 Flavobacteriales bacterium
ATGAAATATCGTTCGAAATGTTTTGCAGCTCTTTTTTTAAGACAGCTTGAGAGTCTACATCAAGATTATCAAACGGATTGTCCAAGATTATATAGTCGGGCTTGCTTTGTAGAATATGTATAAGAAGGGCCTTTTTTCTTTCACCGCTAGACATTGTTTTTAGACTTTGAGCGGTGTCTTTTGTAATCACTTTGCTATCATACCGGTCTTCCTCTTCGATAAATTTCTCCAAAGCCAGTTTTGAGAACAATGAGCCCTTTAAGTCATTAAGTTCATCAAAGTATTCTGTGGTAGAAATTAAATCGATCAAATGTCTTTTGTCGGAAGAGTTATCTATAAATATGGCCCAGTGTTTTCTGGTGGTATGTGATTGCCCCCTTGAGGGGACTTGAGGGGTGTTTTCATTGAGCATCTTATTACCTTATTCTTCTAAAATATGGATTATTTTGCTTTTACCCGGAAAATATAAACCGGATTGTCCTTGTAAGTAGTGGTCTTATCCAAATACATTCCATTGTTCAGTGCGACTTTTTGGGAAGGTATATTGTCAACGTGAACAATGGAAATCAAGGAGTCGGATAGTTTGTTCTCAAAAGCATAGGCCTTACATTTTATTGCCGCTTCGGTCGCAAATCCATTTTTCCAGTATTCGGGAAGTATGGAATAGCCGATTTCCAACTCTTGGGTTTCATCAACAGTTTGAATTAAAAGTCCCGTCATTCCAATTAAAGCTCCCGTGTCTTTGTGGACAAGTGCGTTCATTCCTCCTAAATTATTTTCATAGCGTTCAAAAAGGCGTTCAAATTGTTCTTTACAGGCTTGAAGCGGATCTGTGGACAGGCCTTCCCAGTATTGTGATGAGCGTGGGTCTTGATAAAAAGGAAGCCATTCTTCAAAATCCGACTGTTCGAATTTTCTAAAAGTCAATCGCTCGGTTTCCCGACCTTCGAGTAAATAATGTTCCCCTGGCCCTTTCATCATGTTTTTTGAATCCATTCTTCCGTTTTTCCCCAAAGGGTATCTTTAAATTCCTCCCTGAAAAAACCGAAATGTTTTAGTCTATGCAGTTTGTCTTTGGATGGAATATGATGTACCCTTTGCACTTTTGCGTTCTTGTTTAGATCTGTCAACCAATCTACAGTTACTTTAGGAGCAAAGTGGTCTTTTGGAAAACTAAATGACAAGAGTGGCACTCTGATCTTGTCAAAAAAATATTCCTGTTCATTATGGTAGTGCATCAAATAATCTTTTTGTCTACCCCATTTGCTCCATTCATAAACCATTTGTTTGGGCAAATTTTCGAAAAGCCCCAAAATCTTTGCCGGAAAATATCCGAATATTGGAGTAAGCACAGGGATGATAACATACCAAAGCAACCACATTTTAGGGTAGTGCCATCCTTTAAAATATTTCCAATACCCGGTCTGAGATGCAACAAGAACTACTTTATCGATTTGTTCATAATTCGGATTAAAGCCCAAAACCTGACCGCCCACACTATGTGCGAGCAGCGTAAGTTCATAATCGGGTTCTTGCTTTTTAGCATAGGCCACGACAGTCGCCTGATCTACCCTGCCCCAACTTATAAGGTTGCTGGAGTTATTTTTTAACTTCTCGATTTCAGAACCGGATTTTCCGATACCATGATAATCAAAAGTGAAAACGGTATATCCGAGGGAAGCAAAATGGGAGGCAAATTTTCTATAATATCCTTGTAGAACTCCCGTAGCAGATGAAATGATCAAGATTTTTCGAATGTTCTCGGAACTTGAAAATCGGGTCGCGGAAAGCGAATGGCCTTTTTTGGTCACTATGGAAATCTCTCGGGATTCCATACCTGAATTTAATTTTTATGAAATTCGACGCGATCCCCGACCTCCAACTGCCATTTTTCAGATAGGCCGGCGTTGACCTCCAACACGAATTGAACGGGCACTTGTGAAGAAAGACTTTTTTCGTCTAATGGTTGTGCATTTTCTTGAAAGCTGCCAATGGTCGAATCGGCCTTGATGAAAATCAGATCCAATGCAAATTCTGTATTCTTCATATAGAAATTATGCATACGCACCGTAGGGGAAATAAAGAGCATTCCTCGATTGGTTTTCATGCTTTTGCGATACATCAAACCAGTTTCTGTTTCGTATTCACTTTCGGCGATCTCAATGTCGATCGTTACCAACAGGGAATCTTTTTCAGACTTAAAAATGCTAAGCTCGCCCTCCTTTTTGAAGGTAATCGGTTCTGTTTTAATTACTTTTTTTGATTCTTCTTTGCAGGAATAGATGATTAAGCCGAACATCAGAAAAAGAACTATTCTTCTAACGTGCGAGAACACCCCCGACCCTTCGACAAGCCGGCCGGCCGGCCGGGCAGGTTCAGGGTGACATCCCTCAAGAGGACAATTCATATTTTCAAAATTCTTGTGCACCTATTCTTGTATGATTTGATTCTCGACAATTTACTATTTACTGATTACTACTTACTGTTTACTGATTACTACTTACTGTTTACTGATTACTACTTACTGTTTACTGATTACTACTTACTGATTACTACTTACTACCCTTCGGTCTAAGCATAAAATACAATCCTATGATAATAAAAGGGATACTCAACCATTGGCCTGTGGACAAAATCCCCAAAGATTCTTCAAATCCACCTTGACTTTTTTTAACATATTCCACAAAAAAGCGAATCGTCCAAAGCAATACCAAAAAGGTTCCAAATAAGAATCCGGCTTTTTCTTTCTTGTCGGTTTTCCAAAAAAGATACCATAGAATTAGAAATACGAAAATGTAACAAACCGCTTCATATAATTGTGCTGGGTGACGATACGGAATCGCGGCCAGATATTCGGAATATTGGGGATCGATCTCTAGGGCTTTATATGCAGCATTAAGGTTTTCTTGTTTAGTAATACCTAATGCTTTTGCAGGATGCATATCGTCTGAGTCCCGAACGAACTTTGTGGCAAAAGCGAAGGATTCATCTACAGGTTTTCCGTTGATTTCAGAGTTAAAAAAGTTTCCCAATCGAATACAAACGGCTCCGATTGAAACGGGAATCACAATCCGGTCTAAAATGCCCAACAACGTGAATTCTGGCCACTTGCGAATAAAGAGCATCATTCCGATTATAACTCCGATTGCCGCTCCGTGACTTGCCAGACCGGTAAAACCGGTGAATTCGAATCCGTCGGCTCTTTCCCGAATGGGAAGTAAAATTTCCAATAAATGATTTTTGTAATATGGCCAATCGTAAAAGAAAACATGGCCCAGACGTGCACCTAACATGGTCGCGATAAGCGTATGCATGAAAAGCGAATCCAATTTTTCCATGGACTTATTCTCGCTTTGAAAAATTTTCTTCATTAGAAACCATCCAAGAGCAAAAGCCACGATCCAGAGCAGGTTATAATATTTGATTTGAAGTGGCCCAAGGGTAAAGAGTGTGTCACTGGGGTTCCAGGTAATACCTAAAAAGAACATAATATCTATTTTGAGGGGCTAAGATAAGAATTAGTCATCAGCAAGCAGTGGGCAGTAAACAGTATTTGTTTGGGATTTGGGATTTGTTATTTGGAGTTTACTA
>QIJL01000157.1 GCA_003232435.1 Flavobacteriales bacterium
TAAAATAGGAGTCAAGAGTAGAAGGCTTAAAGCAGCATGGAGCAACCAATACCTCTTGAAAATACTCAATTTATGATGCGTTTGCCCTGATGGTGCTGTTCTTTTTATGAAAGATTTAGCAGCCATGTACCATTTTGATTTGAAAGCATCATTTCACTAACGTATCTTTGTAAAAAAGATTATGCGTAGGTTTTTTGCGAAATTCAAGTTTTTCGGGATAGTCTTTTTTTTTCTTTCGGTCATTATTCTCTATTTATTCTATCAGGCCCTTAAACCCAAAGAAACCCTGCCCATTTACCAGCCTTCTATGGTCAACCCAGAATTGGTTGACAGTACGTTGCAGTATAAAAGAAAATACCACGCCATTGCCGATTTCAGCCTGATCAATCAAAATGGTAAGACCATAACCCAAAAAGACTATGAAGATAAAATCTATATAGCCGATTTTTTCTTTACCACCTGCCCCACGATCTGCCCGATAATGACCAAGAATATGGCCGATATTCAGAACCGAATTCATAACGATACCTTAGTAAAATTACTTTCGCACACGGTGACCCCCGAAATCGACTCTGTCGCCCGATTAAAGAAATATGCAATCGAAAAGGGAGTCGATGACAATAAGTGGAACTTGGTCACAGGCGATAAAAAACAAATTTATGAACTCGCGAGAAAGTCATATCTCGCCGTACAATCGGATGGCGACGGTGGCCCTTATGATATGATACATACCGAGAATTTTATCTTGGTCGATAAAGAAAAACGTATTCGAGGTTTTTATGATGGTACGAACGCTGAAGAAGTCGACAGGTTGATGGCAGATCTGCAGATTTTGAGGGCAACTTATCAGGAATAAAACAAGTACGCGGTCGGCAGTAACAGTTGACAATTAGACTTCAATATCCCCTAAAATTTCCGCATACCGCTACGGCCTACTCATCTTTTGGAATTTGGTGCTTGATTATTGGAATTTTTAGGATATTTTATCCTATTTTTACCCTTACTTATAATCAATCTAAATAAAAATTGGATATTACGGTCGCAAATCTCAGGCGAGGGCAAAAAGGAATCATAAAAGATTTTGAGCCCGAGACCCTACCCATAAAATTGCTTGAACTGGGCTGTCTGCCCGGTAACGAGGTAGAGCTTTTGCACATCGCACCCCTAAAAGATCCTTTATACATTAATGTGAATGGGTCGCATATCGCAATTAGAAGATCTGTTGCAAGTCAAATCGAACTGATTGTTGTTGAAGATTCCGTTGCAAGATGAGCAAACAGATCAATGTAGCCTTGATCGGCAACCCCAATACCGGAAAGACTTCCGTTTTCAACGCACTGACCGGTCTTAATCAAAAAGTAGGCAATTACCCTGGTATTACGGTCGAAAAAAAAGAAGGTATCTGCAAACTGCCGAGAGGTGTCAAGGCACATATACTTGATCTACCGGGCACCTATAGTTTGAACACTACTTCTTTAGACGAAAGTGTTGTCGTCGAATTGCTACTCAATAAAAACGACAAAGATTTCCCCGATGTTGCCGTGGTCGTCAGTGATGTAGAAAACCTGAAAAGAAACCTCTTCTTGTTTACCCAGATCCAGGATCTTAAGATTCCTGCCATTTTGGTCATCAATATGGCCGATCGAATGATCAAAAAAGGAATTACCGTTGATATTCCTTTATTGGAAGAAAAACTCGACACCAAAATCGCCTTGGTCAGCACGAGAAAAGGAATGGGCATCGACAAGCTCAAACAACTGATAGCGGACTATAAAAGCCTTTCCGTTTCTTCGAATATCGAGACCTCGCAGATTGCCCCCGATTATTTCGAACGCCTGAAAAAAGCCTTCCCCAACGAAGATATTTATAAACTTTGGTTGGTCATCACCCAAGATGTCAACTTTATGCCGATTGAAAAAAACCTTATAAAAGACTCCTCTTCATTCACCACAAAAACAAAATCCGAATTAAAAAAAATGCAGCACCGTGAGACGGTGCTGCGATACAAGTTCATCAACGAAACTCTCAAGGAAACCCTTGAGGTAGATATGAATGCGGCTAGAGGAATTCGAGCTGGTCTTGACAAAATATTGACCCACAAGGTTTTTGGCTACCTCATATTTTTTATCATTCTACTGACCATTTTTCAGGCAATCTATGATTGGAGCAGCTACCCGATGGATTTCATTGACGAGCAATTCGCCCATGCCAGCGAATGGGTAAAAAATACCTTGCCTACCGGTGCTTTTACAAATCTCATAGCTGAAGGAATTCTGGCTGGTATTGGCGGCATTGTTATTTTTATTCCACAGATTGCCTTTCTATTTTTCTTTATCGCTCTTTTAGAAGAGTCTGGTTATATGAGTCGAGTGGTATTTCTCATGGACCGTTTGATGCGTCCGTTTGGGCTTAGTGGAAAAAGTGTAGTGCCCCTGATATCAGGTACCGCCTGTGCTATTCCGGCAGTAATGGCCACCCGAAATATCGATAATTGGAAAGAGCGGTTGATAACGATTTTAGTCGTGCCATTTACCACTTGTTCGGCACGACTTCCGGTTTACCTGATTATTATAGCCTTGGTAATTCCCGAAGGTCGCTTCTTAGGGTTAAGCTATCAAGCGTTGACCTTAATGCTTCTATATTTACTCGGTTTCGGGGCGGCGATTCTTTCTGCAATGGTCTTGAATAAAATCTTGAAGATCAGAAGTGGGTCATTCTTTGTTATGGAGATGCCGAACTATAAGCTCCCAATGCTTAAAAATGTATTCTACACCGTTTGGGAAAAGACAAAAAGTTTTGTACTCGGTGCTGGTAAAATCATTCTTGCTATCTCTATTGTTCTGTGGTTTTTAGGTTCGAACGGAATTTCAGATGAATTTAAAAATGCGGAGTCAATTGTCAAAGAAAGAATCAATAATGAAGGTTTCTCATCGAACAGCCTGGCGCATCTTGGTAGAGATCTGGAGAAAGATAATTTTTCTCAAATGGATTCTTTGGAAATCAAAGACAAGGAACTCTATGACCGAACCATCGAACAGGAAATCTCAAGCTATAAACTAGAACATTCGTATATCGGATATATGGGAAAAGCCATTGAGCCAATCGTAAAGCCCCTCGGTTATGATTGGAAAATCGGCATTGCCTTAATTACGTCTTTTGCAGCGAGGGAGGTTTTCGTAGGTACCTTGGCCACTATTTATAGCGTTGGCAGCAATGAAGAGGAAACCATTAAAAATAGAATGGCAGCAGAGGTTAACGAGGATAACAATAAACCCTTGTTCAATTTGGCCTCAGGCATATCGCTATTGTTGTTTTATGCTTTTGCGATGCAATGCATGAGTACATTGGCGGTCGTCAAGCGAGAAACCAATACTTGGAAATGGCCCATGGCCCAGCT
>QIJL01000458.1 GCA_003232435.1 Flavobacteriales bacterium
CGGTATTCGGACCGCTGGTCTGCGTCCATGCAAAAGTAACGTTCCCTCCATCGGGATCGCTTCCAGAACCATCAATGGTGGTAGAATTTGTTGGTAAAGTAATCGTTTGGCTCGAGCCTGCATTTGCCAATGGGTCTTGATTATTCGATGTTGATGAGGTATTCTCGAATATTCGCGGAACTATGTTGTCCCATCCTATGGAAACCACGTCAAAATCACCGTCATCATCTATGTCGACGACCCTGGCACCGTCGTGGTGGTCAAATGTTCCTCCGGCATCCAAGGTATGTCGAATCCAATTACCTGAATCACAAAGGTCGTTTTCAAAGGCGATCAGTCGTTTGCTACCTCTCCATTCACCAACAACGATATCGTCGTCTCCATCTTGGTCGATATCTTCGGCATAGACGCTCAAACTTCCATTGATATCCGTTGCTAGAATATGTTTGGTCCAATTTTGAGTGGGGTTCGCGGGCGCTTCGAACCAAGAGAACTCCTTTCCACCAGAAACACTAGCTGGTAGACTTAGTTGCCCTACGACGGCATCTAAATCCCCGTCGCCATCAAAATCGGCCAACTGTGCTCTATCTGGTGTGGTCGGATAGTCAATACCGATATTGATGGTAGACCAAGTTCCGTTACCATTGTTTCTAAGCCAATTTTTTGATTGAAAAAGATCAAGGTCGCCATCATCATCGATGTCACCCGCTTGCAAATCTTCCCCCAATGAACTTGAGCTAATATTGACAAGAGGCCATGTCGTATTTACGGGATCTGCAGGCACAGTTAACATTTGTACGGGGGAACCTGTCGATTCGGCCCCATTCCAGTTGATGGCCATTTGAAAAGGTCCGCCCGACTGAAAGTTTGCACCTGCGATACCGGCCAAGAAGGGTTCGCCAAAATTGGTGTCTCCGGAGGGAATATTGGTTCTTATCGTAAAGTTTCCCGACCCATTATTTTGGGCCCAAACCATATCTGAACCGGTGTACGTCCCTGTAGTACCTAAGAGGTCAGGATCACCATCTCCATCGAAATCATGAATGTAGGCCACGTTCTTGAATGACCCCCCGATATCGCTTCTAATCCAATTGCCTGATGCCGATCCAGGGTTTTTGTACCACCAACCCCCTGTAACAATATCTTTTCGACCATCTCCGTCAATATCTGTATTCGCATAAATGTAAACCGAGCGATATGGTAATTCATCACTTTGAAGTCGATGTACCGACCATTGATCCGGGAAGGGCTCCGAGCCACATTGAGACCAAATTTTCGAAATCGGCGATATGCATAATAATAGGGAAAGGCCTACTAATATCGTGTTGAAATTTTGAGGTACTCCTTTATTCCCGGAAAGCTTATTTAGCGTGTTCTTCATTTTAAGCAACTTTGAGGGCAAGGCAATACTACTATTTTTTAGTGTATTCGGCAGTTCTTCAGGGTCAAGATCCTCCAATATTAGCCCAACTACTATCCGCCTCGGATGAATTATGGGGTTTTTGTCTTAATATACTCCTGCCAAATGGAAACCCGAAATTTCTACCCCGAGGCTAGCTCGGGTCAGGCTTGGTCTTTTTCCCCATACCTACAGTTTACCCGCCGTAGGAGGGTTAAAATTTATCGATGCCCCGAATTTACTTCGGGATGCTTTGCCAATGCGCCAGCTGGCTCGTTCGCTAAAAATGTCTGCAAGACATTTTCTTAACGCTCCGCCCTGCCTTGGTATGAGAAAAGATTCTCCCGAATTTCCATTTGGCACGAGTATACATGATTACCCTATCTATAGACATATACGTTGCCAGTTGACGTTTTGTTCGATAAACTTATTTATTAGTGAAACTCGATCTTGAGGAGTCCGCCAAAGGCGGACGAACTCAAAATCGTTAGTTGAACTAACCCCGCTTTCTTGTGCTGAACTTGTTTCAGTATCAGCGGGGAATACCTTTTATTTCGTCCTTGTTCGGGAAGATGTTTTTTGACAAACAAAAAGGGCGCTGATTTAAATCAGCGCCCCTTTCACTTAATTAGGTATAGTTCGGTGTTATTTGGGGGTTTCGATTTGTAGGTCATGAGATGGCGCTACTTGCTCAAGTTCGGCGATCGCAATTTCGTTAGGGTCACTGTAGTTGTTATCTGATTTGGTAGTACTGAAATTATATACGGTAAATACAGCGATAAAACAGCTTAGGTACAAGAAACTTTTTATTTTATATGACATGATTTGGGGTTTTTGATTATATCTCAAAGTTAGATAGAGTAGAGCCTTACTCTGGTCGATTGTTGTGAAATACACCCTTTCTTGGTGTGAAAACGATGTTTTTTGTGGTCTGAATCATTGAAGTGATCAAATAGATGATTTCGACAATAGACGAACAGTTTAATATATACGTTAAGCGGTTGTTCGTTTATGACAGATACTTAAAAATTGAGTGCTAACAGGCCATAGTTGTTGTTCTACTTCAGCTTCTGATTCTCTAGCTAGGTTTTCGCTATCTTTCAAGTTCATTTGATCTCTTTGAGTTTAACCAGTCCGCGGCAGGTAAACCGGCTGGCAGGTTCTCTAAGGCAAGCCTCCTTGATTTTTTGAGGTTTTCAGGTGCTATTTTAACACGAATTCCGCGAATTGCCACAAATCTTTGCGCAAACTTCTTTTGGAATTTGGAATTTGTTTTTTGGAATTTTAATACCTCGTAGGCTTGCCCGCCCGTGCCGGTCGGACGGGCCCCGAGGATATTTACTTTTAATGCAGCCCCTAGAAATTATTCATATAACCGCTGAATGTTATCCCGTTGCAAAAGTGGGCGACCTTGGTGATTCTGTCGGGGCGATGGTAATGAATCAAAATGAACTCGGTATTCGTGCCAAGGTTATCATGCCTTACTATGGTACCCCTTTTGTCAAACAGGAAAATTTCGATTCCATTTTTGAGGAACATATCCTTTTGAACACAAAAAGATATTCATGCAAAGTATTGATACCTCGGCGAAGAATTGTTTGGTTTGATTTGTTTCTGGTGCATGTAGAAGGCTTACCGGATGAAGAAAAGATATACTCCGAAAAAGAGGATGCCGAACGTTTCATTGCCTTTCAGAGGGTTACGCTTGACTTTTTGAACCAACTTGCTAAAAAACCCAATGTAATCCATTGCCATGATCATCATGCCGGTTTGGTTCCCTTTATGCTCTTGCACTGTCAAGAGTATTCCGAATTAAGAAATATTCCCACAATTTTGACAATTCACAATGCGCATTATCAGGGTATTTTCGGTCATGAAAAACTAGGTCTGTTGCCATTGTTCAATCACATACATCTGGGCTTATTGGAATGGAACAATGTCATTAACCCTCTTGCAGCAGGTGTTAAGTGCGCATGGCGCGTTGGTACTGTTTCACCTTCATATCTCGAAGAGCTCAAGTCGAACGGAAATGTTCTGAAGAGGTTGTTTGTTAAAGAGGGCAAAAAATGCCAAGGTATACTTAACGGAATCAATACTTCTGAATGGAACCCCGAAACTGATGACGCGCTAATCAAAAAATATTCGACAAGATCAGTAGAGAGCGGTAAAAAGGTGAATAAAAACTCACTTTGTAATAAGTTTTTAAAACCCGAAAAGCCGTTATTCGTTTTTATTGGTAGACTGATTTGGGAGAACGGAGCTGATTTATTGCCAGGGCTATTGAAGGATTTATTAAAATCCGATAAAAACGATGGCAATTATATCGTTTTGGGTTCTGAAGGTTTGAGTGTAGCCAATGCTCTGAAGAGTTTGGAAAAAATTCATCCAACTAAATTAACGGTTCAATATAGCAATGATGAACGAATGAAACGTCGAATTTTGGCTGGAGCGGATTTCCTGCTTTTACCTTCAAGAACCGATCCGGCCGGAAATAGGCAAATGCTGGCCATGCGATATGGTACAATTCCCGTGGTCAACAATGTCGGTGCCTTGAACGATACTGTAATAGATATCAAGAAAGAAGATGGGTTTGGAATAAAACATAAGGGCGTATCGATTAAACGGATTAGAAATGCGATATTTAGGGCCCAGCGATTGTATCTGGATCAAGAACGTTTTAAAAAGATACGCGTAATTGCCATGAAGAAAGACCATTCATGGCGTTCATCCGTAAAAGAATATATTGATTTGTACAGAGAACTCGATAAGCTGAAGTGACCTATCTAGTGTTAAGTTAAGTGTAAAACTACGTATAAGTCGCAGTTATTTTTTGAATTTTGTGAAATGATAAAAAGTAAGCATAGCCGTAGCTAGAGCAAAAACGAAAAAGAGTCCGCCAACTGGCGGAGTTGCGTCTTTTTGTACTTAACTTAACACTAGTGTAATGATTCATAAAAAAGGCAACTAATTTTTCGCCCTTTTTACTTTATGCTTCGTTAAAATTTTTAACCGTCCGCCATAGGCGGATGCTTATAAATTTTGCCTTGCCTAAAGAAAAAATCGCATAAAAATTTTAGTCGCCTTTCTTACAAATCATCACACTTGTCAGAAATAATTACCTAGAACAAGAAATATGGGCAATGTAATCGTACATAGTCTTTTGACCGATTTTGATGTTGACCTTTTCAGGTCTGGAAAGCATTATCGAATGTATGAAAAGTTCGGGTCTCGGCTTTTGACGGTCGATGGGCAAGAAGGTACTTACTTTGCTGTTTGGGCACCCTCGGCGAATCAAGTTTCAGTGGTGGGAGATTTCAATTATTGGAAGGATGGCGAACACAAATTGAATGTTCGCTGGGATGGTTCGGGAATCTGGGAAGGTTTCATTCCTGGTATAAAAAAAGGCGATAAGTACAAGTACAAAATACATAGCAACAACCATGGTATCGTAACCGAAAAAGCCGACCCCTTTGCCTTGAGTTGCGAACACCCGCCGAATACCGCATCGGTCGTTTGGGATTTGGACTACTCTTGGAGAGACAAAGAATGGATGGGTTACCGAAAGGATAAGAACGGACTTGACAAGCCGTATTCCGTTTATGAAGTGCATCTTGGGTCCTGGAAGCGAAAGGTAGAGGAAGATAGGTCGTTGACCTATCAAGAACTCGCAGATGAATTGGTGGCATATCTCAAAGAAATGCAATTTACGCATGTCGAGTTCATGCCGATAATGGAATACCCGTACGATCCTTCATGGGGCTATCAACTGACAGGGTATTTTGCGCCCACTTCTCGATTTGGAGAACCAGAAGGGCTCATGCATTTGATAGACAAATTGCACCAAAACGATATAGGGGTAATTCTCGATTGGGTGCCCTCACATTTTCCTGAAGATGCACATGGACTTGGGTTTTTTGATGGATCGAACCTTTACGAACATCCTGACAAGAAAAGAGGTTACCACCCTGATTGGAAAAGTCTGATTTTCAATTACGGTCGAAACGAGGTAAAATCATTTCTGATTAGCAATGCACTTTTTTGGTTGGATAAGTATCATGCCGACGGTCTTCGAGTCGATGCAGTGGCCTCCATGTTGTATCTGGATTATTCACGAGAGGAAGGCGACTGGGATCCCAATATTCATGGTGGACGGGAAAATTTAGAGGTCATAGACTTTATCAAGGAAATGAACTTGGCCGTTTATGAGAACTATCCCGATGTGCAGACCATCGCTGAAGAATCGACAAGTTTTACGGGTGTCTCAAAACCTGTTAATTTAGGAGGATTGGGCTTCGGAATGAAATGGATGATGGGTTGGATGCACGACACCTTGAAGTATTTCAAAAAAGAAGGAATTCATAGGAAGCACCATCAGAACGACATCACATTCAGTATGACTTATGCTTTTTCCGAGAATTTTATGCTTCCATTATCTCATGACGAGGTGGTCTATGGTAAAAAATCGATCAGGGCAAGAATGACCGGCGACGAATGGCAGCAATTTGCCAATCTTCGATTATTATACGGTTATATGTTTACCCATCCGGGAACCAATCTCCTTTTTATGGGAGGGGAATTTGGTCAAAGCAATGAATGGAATTTTCAAGGGAGCCTGGATTGGCACTTGCTACAATATGATTATCATAAGGGTATAAAGCTATTTGTGACCGATTTGAACATCCTATATAAAAACACCCCGGCACTGTATGAAAAGCAATTCAGTGATCAAGGTTTTGAATGGATCGATTACAACGATGCCGAGAACTCTGTGCTTTCCTATATTCGAAAAGGCCATGATGTAGAAAACGACCTTGTCGTGATTTGTAATATGACCCCTGTTGTTAGAGAGGGCTATCAAATAGGCCTTCCCCGTAATGGAAGCTTGAAAGAACTATTGAATAGTGATGACAAAAAATATGAGGGCAGTGGTGCATTGAATTCAAAGGCCATAAAGATTAAAAAGGCCGCTTGGCAAAATAGACCTTTTTCCGCAGTGATTACATTACCTCCTTTATCGGTAATTGTCCTAAAATGGACTTAGAATATTAATCTATTTGCTTATTTTTAAAGTCTAAAAATAGAGAATCCCCAACAATCTTGCCTTTAATCAATGATTTGTGAAATGCCATCGGTAAAGCTTTTAATTCTTAGCGGAAATCATTTCTTTTGTGCTCAATTAACTAAAATAAAACTATGATTATCAATACCGAATTGGAATATAAGGGAAACTTATTTCCGGGTAGGATATCTACATACGAAAAGAATGTCGACACTTTACTTTTTAAGGCCGACAACGATATATTTTTACAAGTAACCATTCTTCGCGATGGAGTATTGCGTTTTCGCTATACGACCCATCAGAATATCGGCCAAGACTTTTCATACGCCATTTCAAATAATGCGAGCCAAGGTTATAATCTTCTTGAGATAAAAGAGGAAAAAGAAAAATATAGGATAACGACGGCGAAACTTATCTGTGACATCTACAAGGCCGATTTAAGAAAGGCGATTTACGATGCGACCGATAATATGCTCTTGAGCGAAGATGAATTGGGCTACCATTGGGAAGAAAGTTATGAATTCGGGGGCAATGTGGTAAAAATGAGCAAGATTAGCCAAGAAGGTGAAAGTTTCTATGGTCTAGGCGACAAGCCCGTGCATTTGAACCTTAAAGGCAAACGTTTTGAGAACTGGGTAACCGATTCGTACGCTTACTCAAAAGACACGGATCCTATTTACAAAACCATACCATTTTACGTTGGACTTCATAACTCAAAAGCTTACGGTATATTTTTCGATAACACATTTCGATCATTTTTCGATTTTTCAAACGAACGAAGAAATGTAACCAGTTTTTGGGCACAGGGCGGCGAGATGAACTATTATTTTATCTATGGCCCCGATATGGCGGATGTGGTTGCCGATTATACCGATCTGACCGGAAGGCCACACCATCTTCCACCACTTTGGGCATTGGGCTACCATCAGTGCAAATGGAGCTATTACCCCGAATCAAAAGTAAAAGAGGTAACCAAAAAGTTCAGGGATCTGAACATACCCTGTGACGCTATTTATCTCGATATCGATTATATGGATGGTTTCCGCTGCTTTACTTGGAATAAGGACCATTTTCCGGATCCCAAAAGAATGGTAAAAGAATTGGAGGAGGATGGCTT
>QIJL01000509.1 GCA_003232435.1 Flavobacteriales bacterium
AACGCCGTTTGTAGATTTTAGGGTCAAAATGTTTCCACATTTGTTTTATGGCGATATTCTCCTCTAATTCCGGTGTGCGGTAACACATTTTTATACCCTTTTCCGAAAATGTTTTATAATATTCATTAAATATTATGGCGGTAACCCCTTTGTTCTGATAGTCAGGGTGTACCCCTATTAAATAAAAAGTAACATCTTTACTGTTTTTTTTAGCCTTTAGCAAGTGATATATTCCAAGGGGAAACAATTTGCCTTTTGCTTTTTGAAGTGCCTCGGAAAAGGAAGGCATCACAATGGAAAAAGCAACGAGTTTATCGTTCTTATCTACAATGAACTTAATGTACTCGGGATTGATAAAACTGATGTACTTTTTCTTGAAATAGGCTTTCTGTACATCGGTTATCGGCACGAACGATGAAAGCTTGGAATAGGTCTCATTAAAAAGGTCGAACATTTGGTCGGCCATGGGCATTACCTCTTTGGTTTTCTTGAAATTGATTTCCCGCAGTCCGTAACGCTTCTTTATCAATGTTTGTATTCTTGAAAAAAACGCTGGCTTTACATTGCTAAACGGAAATTTATTCTCTTCATACTCTTTCTCCTTTACAAAGCCCAAACGTTCGTAATGACCCATATAATATGAATGATTGTACCAGGTGATCATAGTGCCAATATGTTCAAAGCCTTCTGTCAGTACGCCAACCTTGTCCAAATTGGAAAACCCCACGGGGCCTTCGATAAAATCGAGCTGGTTTTCTTTTCCTATTTCGGCAACTTTCTCTAAAAGCTTTTCGGAGACTTCTTGATCATCGACAAAATCAAACCAGCCAAAACGCATTTTTCTGATTTTCTGTTCGTTGACTTCAAGCCAATTTATGATGGCGACCACCCGCCCGACAAGTTTATCGTCTTTATAAGCTAGAAAAAATCGTGCATCGGCATTTTTAAAAGCCGGATTTTTATCCTTATCGAAAGTCTCCATTTCATCGGCAATGATAGGAGGAACCCAATATTGGGAGTCCTTGTAAAGTGTGAAAGGAAATTTTACAAAACGCTTTAAATCAGATTTTGAAACGGCCTCGACAAGGTTAACCATAGGTGCGGTTTTCTATGGTCAATATTAGGGATAATTGAGGTTAGAATAAAATGGAAGAGGGCTGAATCTATGTTAAAAATCTATAGCCCCATTATCCTGCTTCTTGCCCTTTTTCTTCTTTTTGTCTGCCTTTTTCTTTTTTCGAAGCTGCTTTTTAGTCGGGCCAAGATCGATATCCTCAGCACCAGGGCCATCACCGGCTTTTTTTTCCTTTTTTCTTTTCTCACGCTCTTTCTTTTTCATGACGTTCTTCTTGATGGGGCCTCCATTCTCGCCAGCTTGTTGATCCTCAATGGCCTTGGCGTCGTCTTTATGGAAATCGAAGCGATACGAGGCGCCAGTGCTAATAAATATGCGCGAAGGTGTATTTTTAAAACTTGCCCCTAGGTTGACGTCCATTTGTAATTGTTCGCTTAATAAGTGCACAACACCACCTCGAATAAGAACATCTGCGTAGCGATCACTTTTGATGCCCTGATGTTCGACAAAGGTGCTCCATTTGGGGTTTCTAAAGGCGTAAGATAGGGAGACGGCATAGTTCCATTCTGGAAAAGGGCTTCCTATACGGTCATAGGCCATGTTCGAGATTAGTACAAACCTTGGGGTAAGCCGACTCTGGGTGGCTACCATTACCCTAGGCGATACTGTTGGATCGCCCACGTAAAAAGGGTTATCGCCGAATAAAATATTTGCCCCGGCATATAATGAGACAGAAGGTATTAAATTACTCAACTGAAATAGATGATCCTTCCGCCAGCTGTACAAATTGGGCTTGTTGCGCAAGGGTGACTTATAACGATCGTAGAGCAAGTATTTCAGTCCGATTCGATTGCGGTAGAAATTCGTTCGGTTTTCGCTTGTACCCAAGTTCGCAAAGGTGATATTCTGGTTTTGAAAAGTACCTTCCCAATTAATTTCCAATTGCTCGAACAGTAGCCCGTATCTCAAAGAATAGTCCAGGCCCCAGATTCCCGATTGGGTATTGAGAAGTGTATGATCCTGTTGTTCGAAGACGAGGCCTCCCTCTAATTGTATTACGTTTTTACCGACCGCATAGGCACTAACGGCCTTGCCCGGTCGATTTGAATTTATAACGTCGGTATATTGCGACAAACCCAAAAATGGAATTACAAAAACAAGTATTACCAGTGCCTGTTTGGTTTTTCCAATTGCAAAACGGTACCCCATAGATAGTTGTTTTATTAAACTTTTAAGACATTTGCATATATTATACAACGCTAGAATCGTACTTTTGATATATCTATATTGAAATAAAATGGTATTACTGAAAACGATTTTAATTATTCTTTTGGTGTATTACGGGCTGAAAATGGTTGCCAAGTGGTACGGCCCGAAATTGTTTAATTATGCCGCTAGAAAGACCGAAGAAAAATTCAAAGAACGCTTTGGGGAGTTTGCTAAACAACAACCTCAAGATGAGGAGCAGATTGGCGATGTTTCGATTAAAAAGAAAAACACCAATAAGAACACTTCAAAAGAACCGGTCGGGGAATACATCGAATTTGAGGAATTGGAATAAAAAAACCGTCCGAATTTGGATTTTTAGGATTTCAGGATGGTCGGATTTAATATGTAGAGAACAATTTATGCTGCACCGGAAAAGAATGAATCCTATAATCCTTTTATCCCATAAATCTTAATTCAGACAGTTAGTTACAAAAGCCCCAAGACAGAAATATCTTGGAATCATTAAATCTGCACCAACCAAGTATAGCCCATGAGAATCACTTTAAAGGCTTTTTTGATCCACTTTTTTGTTCTTGTTCTTTTTGTCATTGCCTCCCTTGCCTATTTTAGTCCGGTGCTTCAGGGCAAGGTCATCGAACAGTCCGATATCATTCAGTATACCGGTATGGCAAAAGAGCAGAATGATTTCAGAAAACTCACAGGAGAAGAACCGTATTGGACCAACAGTGCCTTTGGTGGAATGCCCACTTATCAGTTAGGAGCCAATTATCCCAATAACTATGCAAAGAAGTTGGATAAAATCATCCGCTTTTTACCCAGACCGGCAGATTATCTTTTTCTCTATTTCTTAGGATTTTACATATTGCTGTGCTGTCTGAAAGTCGATTTTCGGCTGGCGGCCCTCGGGGCACTGGCTTTTGGTTTTTCGACCTATTTGATCATTATCCTGGGTGTTGGCCATAATGCAAAGGCCCATGCCATAGGATATCTGCCGATGTTGTTGGGTGGCATTATATTGGTCTTCCGAAAAAAATACCTCTGGGGTTTTGTATTGGCCGCCATTGCCCGCCATTGCAATGGCCCTTGAAATTAGTGCTAACCACTATCAAATGACCTATTATTTTATGTTGCTGGTCTTGATTTTGGGAGTGGCATATTTGGTCGATGCCGTTCGAAAGAAAAAGTTGAAACATTATTTTATTTCAGTTGGGATTCTTTTCGGTGCCGTACTTCTCGGAATAGCCGCGAACGCCACAGGCCTCATGGCCACTAAGGAATATGCAGATTGGAGTACGAGAGGAAAGTCTGAAATTACGATCAACGCCGATGGTTCTGTAAAAGAGAAGACCGACGGGTTGAGCAAAGAATACATAACACATTGGAGCTATGGAATTACCGAATCTTTGAATCTTTTTGTGCCACGCCTTTTTGGCGGAAGTAACCAAGAGGAATTGGGAGAGGACTCCAAAACCTTTGCCTATGTGGTGGGCAAGGAGATTCCGAAAAGTACCGCACTTGAGTATTTCGGCGTATTGCCTTTGTACTGGGGCGATCAACCCAGTACTTCTGGCCCCGCTTATATAGGTGCGATAATTTTCTTCCTATTTATTTTAGGCTTGATATTGGTGAAGGGCAGGGCGAAATGGTGGCTTTTAGGAGGAGTGATTATGTCATTGGTACTTTCTTGGGGGAAGAATTTCAGCCTATTGACCGACTTTATGATCGACTATTTCCCACTGTACGATAAATTTCGTGCTGTATCGTCGATACAGGTCATTCTTGAATTGTGTGCTCCAGTTTTGGCGATTTTGGCCTTGAGTGTTCTATTCAATGAATTCGTATCCAAAGACAAAAAAATAAAAGCGCTCAAAATTTCATTTTTTATTATTGCGGGATTATGCGTTGCCTTATTTTCGGCCAAGGGAATGTTCGATTTCAGCTCGCCTTCCGATGAACAATTGCGAATGACGGGCCTCGAAGGGCTTCCCGAAGTACTGAAAGAGGATCGAAAATCTGTTTACAGCAGCGATTTATTGCGTTCGTTGATTTATGTTTTTCTGGCCGCATTGGCTATTTGGTTTTTCCTAAAGGAAAAAATAAAAGAGAATATTTTAATAGTTGCTCTAGGTGCACTGATTTTATTCGACTTAGTAGGTGTCGGCCAAAGATATGTAGACAATGACGATTTTGTGACCAAAAGAAGAATGGCCCGACCTTTTCAGGAAACACCAATGCATCAGCAAATATTAAAAGATGAAGGAATTTATAGGGTTTATAACCCTTCGGAAGGGTGGGATTCCGCAGGCACTTCGTATTTTCATCAGTCGATTACAGGTTATCATGCAGCGAAACCTGCTGGGATGCAGGACTTATTCTATTTCTATATTTTCAAAAACAACATCGGCATCTTGAACATGTTGAACGTGAAATATATCATTCAGCAAGATGAAGAGGGTAGAAGCTACCCTGCGATCAACCCTGATGCGAACGGCAACGCTTGGTTCGTAAAACGATTGAAGGAAGTCGGAAGTGCCGATGAAGAAATTTTGGCCTTAAAAGATTTTGATGAAAAGAATGAAGCGATCGTGAATACTTCAAAATTCACGAACATAAATCGAACGACCTTTCAAACGGATTCCACCACAACAGTTACGTTGACCGATTACAAACCGAATCATCTTATTTATACTTCTGAAAATTCAAATGCCGGGATAGCCGTTTTTTCGGAAATGTATTATGCCAATGGATGGAATGCCTATATCGATGGGAAACCAAGTAACCATTTCAAGGTCAATTATGTGCTTCGCGCCTTGAAAGTACCTATAGGTCAACATACCATCGAATTCAAATTTGAGCCCACCATCGTTGAAACCGGAAGTAAAATCGCATTGGCCAGTTCAATTCTTTTAGGATTGGTGGTCTTGGGCGGAATAGGGTTTTCATTTTGGAGAGCTAGAAAAGAAGTTAAAGAAGAGTAATTGATCGGTTATGGAAAATGGCCTGCAAATGACGCAGATTTTATAAGATATTGCTATGATTTTATCGAGTCAACCTTCTTGCCGACAGGCAGGTCTGCCAAATCTGTGACATCTGCGTTCCATTTTTTCGAACCTAACTTTAGATATAATATTTTAGCGGACTAATGAGTTATGAAAGTTATTCCTTGATTGCAATGGGAAGAATATTATTTTATGTCTAT
>QIJL01000339.1 GCA_003232435.1 Flavobacteriales bacterium
GTATTTAAAACCAATATAATATGACTTTGCGAGCCTTGCGTAAATCTTGGCGAACTTTGCGTTTAAATTCAACAGTAAGTTGATTTTCAATTTACCTTCGCAGTATTATCAACCAGGTCTTATATGCACTGACCTATTTTGCATTAATCTCGGAACATTAAAGCCATTACGATCTTTTTTGCTGAAACCCTATCAGATATATTAAACCCTTGGAAGATCTCCTTCGCCTTTTAAAGGTAGTTTGGAAGAACCCATAAGGTAGGCATCAAGATGATGTGCTGCCTGTCGACCCTCTGAGATGGCCCAAACGATCAATGATTGACCCCTGCGCTGGTCGCCGGCTACAAAAACACCCGGTACATTGGTCATATAGTCTTTGGCTGAGGCCTTGATATTCGTTCGAGGGTCGGCGTCAAGACCTAATTGTTCGGCAATGGTCATTTCGGATCCTGTGAATCCCAAAGCCAATAAGGCAAGTTCACATTTCCATTCTTTTTCAGTTCCTTCGACTTCCTTTAATACCGGTCTTTTTCCTGGTTCTTTGATCCACTCGACTTCCGAAGTAATCAATCCTTTTAAGTTTCCTTTACTATCTCCAACAAATTTCTTCGTAGAAATACTGAAGAAGCGTTCGGCACCTTCTTTGTGCGAAGAACTGGTGCGCAATCGCATCGGCCAAAAAGGCCAAGGCTGATCCTGTGGGCGACTGGTTGTTGACATGGGCATAATTTCAAAATTGACAACCGATTTGGCACCATGTCTGAAAGAAGTTCCTATGCAGTCGGATCCGGTATCTCCCCCTCCGATAACGATAACATTCTTGTCCGTAGCCAAAATTTCATTCTCGAATTTCTTGACCCCGTCTACCCGTCTGTTGTTCTGCGGAAGGAAATCCATAGCCTGTACTACGCCTTTTAGATCTGCACCTTCTATCTGAAGGTTTCTACTGACCGTAGCACCTCCACACAAAATGATGGCATCGAAATCATTTCGAAGGTCATCGGCCTTGATGTCGATGCCCACATGCACACCACATCTGAACTCTATGTCCTCTTCTTCCAGCACTTTCAGTCTTCGGTCGATGACATGCTTTTCCATTTTGAAATCGGGAATTCCATATCGCAAAAGTCCGCCAGGTTTTTCGTCCCTTTCAAAAACCGTCACAAGATGACCGGCACGGTTCAATTGTTGCGCAGCTGCCAAACCGGCGGGGCCTGATCCAATTACGGCGACCTTCTTCCCCGTTCGCTCTTTTGGCGGTTGGGCGACTACCCACCCTTTTTCAAAAGCGGTCTCGACAATATTTTTTTCGATATTTTCTATGGTCACCGGGTCCTCATTGATTCCGAGTACACAGGCTTCCTCGCAGGGAGCGGGACAAAGCCTTCCGGTAAATTCAGGGAAGTTGTTGGTAGAATGTAAAATCGCCGCGGCTTTTTCCCATTTGGCACGATACACGGCATCATTGAAATCAGGAATCAAATTCCCGAGCGGACACCCACTATGACAAAAAGGAATCCCACAGTCCATACATCGGGCACCCTGTTCTTTCAGCTCCTTTTCTTTCAGCGGTTTGGTAAACTCCTTATAATTTTTGACACGTTCTTCAACAGGGGCATAAGCCTCTGTCTTTCTATCAAATTCCAAAAATCCGGTGATCTTTCCCATGTTTTGACTAAATGCTTTGTAGTTTTTCTTCTTCCATTCTGATCAATGCCTGTCTGTATTCCTCAGGGAATACTTTTACGAATTCGGGCAGGCTTTTTCCCCAATTTTCCAAGATTCGCTGTGCCAATGGGCTCATCGTATAATTGTAATGGCTCTCGATCAACTCCTTCAATTGTTTGATATCTTCTTGCTCTTCAACGACCAAAAGATTCAAAGATTCCTTGTTGCAATTCTTCTCAAAGGTCTTGTTCTTGTCATAAACATATGCGATACCTCCGCTCATTCCTGCACCGAAATTTCTTCCGACTTCGCCAAGAATTACAGCTACTCCACCGGTCATGTACTCGCAGCCGTGATCTCCGATTCCTTCTACCACGGTTTTGGCACCTGAATTTCGAACGCAGAAGCGTTCTCCGGCTTTACCGTTGATATAGGCCCTTCCTGCGGTCGCACCATAAAGTGCAACGTTGCCGATTATCACATTATCCTCCGGAACGAAAGTGGTTCCTTCAGGTACTTTAACCACTAATTTAGCGCCACAAAGCCCTTTGCCCATGTAATCGTTCGTATTGCCATTTACCGTAAGTGTAAGCCCACGTGTGGCAAATGCCCCGAAACTTTGACCAGCGGAGCCTGTGAAATTTATGCGCAGTGTATTTATGGGAAGACCCTCTGCCCCATAGGTCTTTGAAATTTCATTACTGATAATTGCTCCGACGGCACGATCCGTATTATTGATCGGATAATCGAGTGTCAGCTTTTCTTTTCTGAACAAAGATGGGTTGGCTTTTTCGATAATATCGAATTCGATGGATTTGTCCACATCGTGTTTTTGTTTTTTCGTATTGTACAATTTAGTCCCGGCGGGTACATCTACTTGATGTAAAATCGGACTTAAGTCAATGCCGGAAGCCTTGTAGTGATCTATTGCTTTTTTGTGATCCAGTTTTTGTACTTGGCCTACCATTTCGTTGACGGTTCTGAAACCGAGTTGTGCCATGATCTCACGAAGTTCTTGAGCGACGAAATACATATAATTGACGACGTGCTCAGGTTTGCCCTCGAATTTTTTGCGCAGCTCGGGGTTCTGGGTGGCAATACCGACCGGACAAGTATTCAAATGGCAAACGCGCATCATAATGCAGCCGGAGGCTACTAAGGGTGCTGTTGCAAATCCGAATTCCTCGGCACCCAAAAGACAGGCGACCGCGACATCGCGCCCCGTTTTCAGTTGTCCGTCGCATTCTAGAACAATCCTATTGCGAAGATCGTTCATGACCAAAGTCTGCTGTGCTTCTGAAATTCCTAATTCCCAAGGTAGACCTGCGTGTTTCAATGATGTTAATGGCGATGCACCTGTTCCGCCATCAAAACCTGAAATCAATATGACATCCGCCTTGGCTTTTGAAACCCCTGCAGCCACGGTTCCGACTCCGACCTCTGAAACCAATTTCACGTTGATCCGCGCCTCACGATTTGCCGACTTCAGATCGTATATCAATTGAGAAAGGTCTTCAATGGAATAGATATCGTGATGCGGTGGTGGCGAGATCAACCCAACATAGGGAGTTGAATTTCTCGTCTTTGCAATAGCGGGATTTACCTTTGGCCCTGGTAGTTGTCCACCCTCGCCGGGCTTGGCACCTTGGGCCATTTTAATCTGTATTTCCTTGGCATTTGTCAAATA
>QIJL01000659.1 GCA_003232435.1 Flavobacteriales bacterium
GTTCCTTCAATAAATTGGGGATTGTCCTTTCCTGAATAGGCTTTGATATACTTATTTACATTGAGGATTCCCGAACCCAATTCATCAAATCTGCCCAATTGCATAAAGAACTTGGCTATTGATGGATTTTTTGGAAAGGGCGAAAAATTTGTCGGCGATAACACTCCCTCGCCATTCGGATTGTTAGCATTTTCGGTTTCTACCCTATCCCTGTAGATAATAAAAGTAGCAGGTCGGGCATTGGTATATTCCCTATGCACGATCATGTTTACGATGATTTCCCTAAAAATGATACCGCGCAAACTTCTACGCTGCGTACCTTCCAAATAAAAGGGGTCTGAAAGATGTTTGGCAACAAAATCCATTAACCGGTCATAAGCATCAATAAGATTGGTAGTGCAATAAAGTCTATCGTCGAAACGCTCTTTATTTTCCTTCCGCACCAAGGCATCGATTTTATAGTGCGGTAAAATTTGCTGTATCGTTTCGTCTTTCCCAAACAACAATACGGCCGCCAAAGTGTACCCCTCTTGCCCAGAGGCATAGTCCTTTTTCCAAAGACCCGCCTTCTGCAACAATTGTTCGTCGGAGAGCGATAACCAAGGATGGTCTTTAAGATTCCCCCGAATCAAATTCCTTACTACGGGGAACAAATCTGGGTTGAAATCGGATAGCTGTACCATGGGATAAATGGTTCCCTCGGAGTAATGGTTTCGTTTTCTATTGTAGATATCCGCTATAAGTTGCGGCTCGCCGACCTTAAAGTCTCCATCGCTACTTCTATCATAAATATGACCTGCGCTTTTGTGCATTTGAGAACTTGACGGCACTTGGATATGAATTACCGTTTTATCCGCTATTTCATATACCTGTGGGAAAAGAATAAACGGAGGGTCTAACTTATTGGGGTTATTGGAAAGCGTAACCAAATTGCTTTTGAGTTCGTCAGCCTTCTTTTTATCCACTCCGGTAATAACACCCTTATCATCTACGCCCAAAAGAATATCCCCGCCATCCCTATTGAGCATGGCACAAATGGACTCGAATAGGTTACCAGGCAGCTTTGACCGCGATTCCTTGAATTCGGTTCTAATGCCTTCGCCCTGCTCTATGATATGCTTTATCCGTTCTATTAGCACTTTATAATGAAGTTATATTGCGTCACAAAACTAGGTAATAATTTATTGTTGATTCTATATTCATGAAGCCTGAACCCTATCGTAAAGTAGGATTCACAAACGACGGTTTCTTGTTAGATTTTTTCCTTCAATCGAAAAATTGCCCTATTTTAGGACGCTGAACCACACGACCGACCATTAATGATTTTTAACGAAGATTCCAGGGTTAAAATACCTTCCATATTGCATCTTATTCGACTAGGGTACAAATATTTATCCCTGGCCGATTATTCATGGGATGAATCAACGAACATTTTTACCGACATTTTTAAGAAAAGTATTCAGCGCATAAATCCAAAATTGGATGGCGACGCTATTTCACGATTGTATGCGGAGGTCTCAATAAATGAAAATGGAAACTCCTTCTTTGAATATTTAGATGAAGAATAAAGTAAAGATATATCTCCAACAATCAATAAAACCTAATCATCGCTACAATTCTTGGAATCATTGCTTTGAAGCCTTCGGCACCTTAAAAGACGAGAAATTACTTAGTCTTCATTTGGGATTTTATTTGGCCAGTTGGGGCATGTACAGAGGTTCAGGAAAACTATTGGAACGCGATTATTTGGTGCACGTGGAAGCCGTAAAAATCATTAAAAACTACAGGGCTTTGCGTTGCAATTCAAAACATGAAGTTTGCTTAAGAGACATCGATTCGATAAGGCAATTAATAAATGAGCTTTCTGATTACTATAAAAATAAACACGGTGTAACCCCTACCGATACGCTTGTCAGTAAAATAATTTTGGGCACGCTAGGATGTCTTCCTGCTTTTGACCGTTTTTTTATTGATGGTGTAAAAGAACAGAGCTATGATTTCAAATCATTAAAAGAGAAAAGTTTGGTTAGTCTTTTTGATTTTACCAATGAGAATAAGGATGAATTGACAGCGATTCAAAAACTGCATCCGCAATACCCGTTAATGAAATTGGTAGATATGTATTTCTGGCAAATCGGTTTTGAGAAGGATGCTAAAAAGAAGTAAAGATGACCTTAGCTGAAAAAGTAGTTGCCTTCAATAAAAATCTGAAATTCCCAGAAAATGTACGCCTTCCAAAAAACATATCGGTCATGAATCCTTTTGATACGATTGAAGAATCCTCCCCTGAAAGCCTGAGAATATCTGCCGAATTTTATACAAAGTTTTATTCGGACAATACGCCTCGTCACTTGATTCTAGGTATCAACCCTGGGAAATCAGGAGCTGGTATTACGGGTATACCATTTACCTCTCCAGAATCTCTTAAAGAAGATTGTGGTATCGCTTGCTCCAAAAATGGCCGTGAAGTATCCGGAAGGTTTCTGTATGAGGTAATCAAAAAGTATGGCGGCGTTGCATTTTTCTATTCCAAATACTTGATAAGCAATGTCTGCCCTCTAGGCTTCATAAAAAGAACCGATAAGAATAGGGGGGTCAACAGAAACTATTACGATTATACTAACTTAATGGTTTCCACTACACCCTTTATTTTGAAAACACTAAAGCAACAAATTGATTTTGGCATTGATACTGATAAGGTGTATTGCTTAGGCAATGGAGACAATTACAAATACCTAAACAATCTGAATAAAGAGCATAGTTTTTTTGGTGAAGTGATTCCACTACCCCATCCGAGATATATTGCGCAGTATAAACAGAAAGACAAAGAAAAGTATGTTGCCACCTACTTAGAAAAGTTGAATATCTGAAAAAGGAATCAATATAAGCTTGCAATCTGCCTAAGCCTCAGATTAATAATTGTCCACTTATCGGATGTTCGTTGTTGTACTAATGTATGTTGAATACTTCTAGCAAGGAACTATAGAGAAAATCCACAGTTAGTCGCAATTTTCATCGGGTCATGGTTATATAATCATGAAGAAAAAAAAGATATAAAACGCGTGTAATCTGCGTGCAACACTAAATTAAAAAAGCTTCTAATTTCTTGGAAGCCCTGTCATACTTAGTGGAGAATACCGGAGTCGAACCGGTGACCTATTGCCTGCCAGAAATCATTTAAAAGCGAAATAACAGGTAATTGATTTTTAAAAAAGCACGCCAAAAGCACGCCATTAAATCAAAAAGGCAGTTACATTTTCATGTAACTGCCTGATTTTAAAGCTCCCCCTCTTGGACTCGAACCAAGGACCCTCTGATTAACAGTCAGATGCTCTAACCAACTGAGCTAAGGGAATAAGACTGATTTATAGATCTTTTCTGACCATTTCCCAACCATATGCCGATCTAGTAGAAGCCCAGTTCTGAGCCCCGCCTGCCGGCAAGTAAGGAGGAAAATGTGTTGCTAAAATAAGGATTTAGCGGCTGCAAATATAATCGTTTTTTTGATTGTCCCCAATAAAAAAATGCTTCCTATTTGAAGAGCCATTTATAAAGATCATTCCCATTGGCAAACAACAATAGGGCGATCAAGATAAAAAAGCCGGTCATTTGGGCGTACTCTAGAAACTTATCACTTGGCTTTCTGCCAGAAACCATTTCATACAACAAGAACGTCACATGCCCACCATCCAAAGCAGGAATAGGGAGAATGTTCATAAACGCCAGAATAATCGATATAAACGCAGTGGTATTCCAGAATGCAGGCCAATCCCAAGTTTCAGGGAATATTCCGGCAATGGCCGCAAAGCCACCGACACCTTTATAAGCTCCCGTATCCGGGTTAAAGATTTTCTTCATCTGTTTGACATAGCTCGACAGGGTTTCGATGCCTTTGTCAATACCGGCAGGTATTGATTCTAGAAATGAATACTTTATGGTTTCCAGTCGCAACACGCCTCTTTTCTCTAAGTCGGCAAAAGTCGAAACTCCCCTATAAACCCCAATGGTCGCAGAGTCGCTAACCTTTACAGGAATCTGCACTACTTCATTGGACCTTAAAACATCCATGGTAATTTCCTTTCCCTTGTGGTTTTCAAAAATGCCTTTGCCTTCGTCGAAATATTTTATTTTTTGTCCGGCAATGGCTACAATCTCATCTTGTTCTTTTAATCCAGATTCCGCATTGTGAGATTCTTCAGGAATCTTTCCGATAATAAAGGGAATACGCGGGCTTATAAAACGAATCTTGTCTTCGTCTTCAATCAGGGTAGCGATAAAATCGACAGGTATTTCTTTTTCGATGATATTTCCATCACGCTCTATTGTAATACTGTTTCCTGTAACTATTTCATTGAACATAGATCTGAAACGTTCTACTTTTTCGCCATTGACCTTCAAAATCTTATCACCGGTCTGCACGCCCAATTTATCGCCGATGTTCTTTTCGGTTACCCAAACCCCATCCTTTAGACTATCCGTCGCAAGGTATTGGTCACCATAGGCATAGGCCAATCCGATATAGATTATCACTGCAAGAATAAAGTTTACCGTTACCCCGCCCAACATAATGATCAAACGTTGCCAAGTTGGCTTTGATCGGAATTCCCATTCTTTGGGTTCTTCTTGCATCGCTTCGGTATCCATACTCTCATCGATCATACCGGCGATCTTTACATAGCCGCCTAAGGGCAACCAACCGATTCCGTAGACCGTATCGCCGATCTTCTTTTTAAAGAGCGAAAACTTTATGTCAAAGAACAAGTAGAACTTTTCGACCCTTGTCCCGAATATTTTTGCAGGAATAAAGTGCCCCAATTCGTGAAGCACGATCAAAATCGAAAGGCTTAAGAAAAACTGTAACGTTTTGATAAGTATCGGACTCATCTCCATAATTCAAATTTAGAACGCACAAAAGTACTGTTTTAACACGGCTTAAAAAAAGAAACTAATGGTGCTGTCAGGGCAAACGCATCTAAAACTACTTTGATTTTCTCGAATTTATTCTTATGAATTGTTGTAATCAGGAACTTTGATTTGTTGTTTTTCA
>QIJL01000374.1 GCA_003232435.1 Flavobacteriales bacterium
AATTCAATGATACCGTTATCGAGTCTTCCACACCACTTCAAGAAGACGGCTCCCTTGTGCTTTTTACTTGGAACGACAAAGAAGGAAAAAAGGCCTTCTGGCATTCGTCTGCACATATTTTGGCACAGGCTTTAGAAGAACTTTACCCTAATGTGAAGCTTTGGGTGGGCCCTGCAATCGAAAACGGATTCTATTACGATGTAGATCTAGGGGAGGAAACACTTTCTGAAAAAGATTTTAAATCGATCGAGGATAAAATGATTCAGATCGCCCGGGAAAAGCATGATTTCAAAATGAGGGAAGTCAGCAAGCAGGAAGCCCTTTCTTATTATACTGGAAAGAACGAATACAAAGTTGACCTTATCGGCAGTCTTGAAGACGGCACCATCACTTTTTGCGACCATAGTACTTTTACAGATTTATGTCGGGGCGGTCATGTACCCAACACCGGAATTGTAAAAGCAGTCAAAATATTAAGTGTTTCCGGTGCTTATTATAAGGGCGACGAGAAAGAAAAACAATTGATCAGGGTTTATGGAATATCTTTTCCGAAGCAAAAAGAGCTTACGGAATATCTCGAACTTTTAGAGGAAGCCAAGAAACGTGACCACAGAAAATTGGGCAAAGAACTTGAGCTATTTACATTTTCACAAAAAGTTGGGCAAGGCCTTCCGTTATGGTTGCCAAAAGGGGCGGCATTGCGTGAACGTTTAGAACAATTTCTGAAAAAGGCCCAGAAAAAAGCGGGTTACGAAATGGTCATCAGTCCACATATAGGGCAGAAAGAACTGTATGTCACTTCGGGGCACTATGAAAAATACGGTGCTGATAGTTTTCAACCCATTCATACGCCAAAAGATGGCGAGGAGTTTTTGTTGAAACCGATGAACTGCCCGCATCACTGTGAAATTTATAACGCCAAACCTTATAGCTATCGTGACTTACCAAAGCGCTTTGCAGAGTTCGGTACTGTCTATCGATATGAGCAAAGTGGAGAGCTGCACGGCTTGACACGTGTACGTGGCTTTACACAAGATGATGCCCATATTTTTTGTACGCCCGAACAAGTCGACCAAGAGTTTAAAAACGTAATCGACCTTTCTTTGTACGTTTTGGGATCTTTAGGGTTCGAAAATTTTACCGTTCAGATTTCCGTCAGGGATTTGGAAACACCGGAAAAATACATCGGAACGGTCGAAAACTGGGAAAAAGCCGAAAATGCCATCATCAACGCGGCCAAGGAAAAAGGATTGGACTATGTTATCGAGGAGGGAGAAGCGGCATTCTATGGGCCGAAACTTGATTTTATGGTCAAAGACGCACTCGGGCGCCAATGGCAATTGGGTACCATACAGGTAGATTACACCCTGCCCGAACGTTTTGACCTGACCTATAAGGGCAGTGACAATGAGTTACATAGACCGATTATGATCCACCGTGCTCCCTTCGGAAGTATCGAGCGTTTTGTAGCCCTATTACTAGAGCATACCGGTGGCAACTTTCCGTTATGGCTCATACCCGACCAGGCCATTATACTTCCGGTAAGTGAGAAACATGAAATATATGCTAAAAAAGTTTTAAAATCCCTTGAAAATAACGAAATTCGCGCCCTCATTGATAATAGAAACGAGACCGTTGGCAAAAAAATTCGGGAAGCCGAAATGCAAAAGGTTCCGTTTATGTTGATCGTCGGAGAAAATGAAGAGGCAGAAAACACCATATCAGTCCGTAAACACGGGGGTGAAGATTTGGGCTCAATGACTCTAAACGATTTTGAGAACTTGGTAGCTAGCGAAATAAACAGTACCTTAAAGTCGTTTTAAAAGAAGTTTAACTAAAAAGCATAAGTCATAGCAATACGTAGGAGGTTCAGGCCTCAACCTAGGCGGGAAAACAAAAACCCGCATAATATCAATGAAAAAATATTGGCGCCGGAAGTCCGTTTGGTTGGCGACAATGTTGAAGTAGGGGTTTACCCTATTCGAAAGGCATTGGACCTTTCAGAAGAAATGGAATTGGATCTGGTGGAAATTTCACCCAAAGCGAATCCGCCTGTTTGTAAGATCATTGATTATAAAAAGTTTCTTTACGAACAAAAGAAACGTGAAAAGGCCATGAAGGCCAAAGCCAGTAAGGTGATTGTAAAGGAAATTCGGTTCGGACCGAATACCGACGATCACGATTACGAGTTTAAAAAGAAACACGCCGAGAAGTTTTTAAAAGATGGTGCCAAATTAAAGGCATATGTATTTTTCAAAGGCCGATCGATAGTTTACAAAGACCAAGGTGAAATATTGCTTTTAAGACTGGCCTCTGAATTAGAGGAATGGGGAAAAGTAGAGCAAATGCCAAGACTGGAAGGCAAAAGAATGACAATGTTCATTGCGCCCAAGTCAAAAGGAAAATAAAAGAATAGACACTTTCGAATTCAAAGAAAATGCCTTGAACAGATACTGAATCCTGTCCGCCAAATGGCGGACAGTTTCAGCATTAATAAGTGACCCTTCGACCGCGCTCAGGGTAACAAAGTTGTAATAGCGCATTAAATTAAATAGTAAAAAATGCCCAAGCAAAAAACAAAGTCCAGTGCCAAGAAGCGTTTCAAGTTGACCGGTTCGGGCAAAATCAAAAGAAAGCACGCTTTTAAGAGTCATATTCTGACCAAAAAATCGAAGAAACGTAAGCTGGCGTTGACACATAGCACGCTCGTACACGCTTCAGATGTCAACAATATTAAAGAACAATTACGTTTAAAATAATTGTTCAAAACGGTAATTAAATAGTAACCCTGGAGTCGGGCATTAAAAGAGTTATGAGTTAGGAGTTCTGAGTTAAGAAGGCCTACAAAATGAACCGCCTGCTACAAAAAAGTAAAATTATGCCAAGATCAGTAAATGCAGTCGCTTCAAGAGCCAGAAGAAAAAAGGTCATGAAGCAGGCCAAAGGTTACTTCGGACGTCGCAAAAATGTCTGGACGGTAGCCAAAAACGCGGTAGAAAAAGCAATGCTTTACGCTTACCGTGATAGAAGAAACAAAAAGAGAACTTTTCGTGCGTTATGGATTACCCGTATCAATGCGGGTGCCCGTCTGTACGGAATGTCGTATTCACAATTTATGGGAAAAGTAAAAGCCAACAATATCGAATTGAACCGAAAAGTTCTGGCCGATCTGGCAATGAACCACCCGGAAGCCTTTAAGGCCATTGTGGAAAAGGTAAAATAATTAATATTGTCACCCTGAGCGCAGTCGAAGGGTCACTTAAAAATCCTGCTCTTTTGAGCAGGATTTTTTTATCCTATTTTTCGCATATCAAGCAGATGCTGAAGGCATCCAATGTTTAT
>QIJL01000539.1 GCA_003232435.1 Flavobacteriales bacterium
AATCTTATTATTCCGGTACGATGTACGGTTAAAATACTCGGTAAGCGGTTGACAGCCAGATTTTAGGAAGCCTCTTTATTTCCACTAAGTTTTCTGCTCAACTCTTCCAACGACACTCCTTTTGTCTCTGGCATCATAAAGAGTACAAACAATAATTGCAACACCATCATGCCAGCAAAAAAGATAAATATAGGCCAAGGATTTTCTTTGAAGATGCCATTTTCGGCATCCAAGAAAATAGGGGTGATCAAGGTTATTATCGCCGCGAAGACCCAATGTGTGCCCGTGCCCCATGATTGGCCAAAGGCACGCACTTTATTCGGAAATATCTCCGATATGAATACCCAAATGACCGCCCCTTGCCCTATTGCATGAGAGGCAATGAATATTAGCACGAAGGTTAGAAGTAAAGTAGAGCTTGCCCCGGAATAAAAGCACCAACCGACCATACCCAGACTTATAATGTACCCAATAGAGCCTATTTTCATTAATTGTTTTCTTCCCAACCTGTCGATAAGCCATACCCCGATAAGGGTAAATAACAGGTTTACGATGCCAATCGATATTGAGCTGAACAATGATTCCTGAGCGGCGAGACCTGCCCTTTCAAGAATCTCCGGGGCATAGTACAAGACGAAATTGATTCCGGATAACTGGTTGAAGAAAGCTATTAAAAATGCAAGCATAAGAGGTGTCTTATAACGGCCTGAAAAGAGCTTTTCCTTGACCTTGCTTACTGACATACTCTCTTTTATTTCCCTGAGTTTAGCAATTGCCTGATTTTCATTGTAAAGTATTTTCAAGGTTTTGAGAGCCCCCTCGTCGTCTCCTTTTGTAATTGCCAACCACCTGGGGCTGTTTGGTATACTTGTGACCATAAGGGTATATAAGACAGCAGGTATAGCTTCGACTCCCAGCATCCAACGCCAATCGTTGGCACCACCAAAGCCTTGGAGTAAATAGTTCGAAATAAATGCTATCAAAATACCCAATACCAAATTGAACTGGTACAGCGCACCAAGTTTCCCTCGATTTTCGGCAGAGGAAATTTCAGAAATATAAATCGGTGCCGCGACAGATGAGGCACCAACGCCCAAACCTCCTATAAATCTAAAAAAAGAGAACACGTAAGGGTCGGTGGCTACTGCAGAACCAAGAGCCGAGACCGCATAAAGTATTCCTATCCAAAATAGTGTCTTTTTTCTTCCAAAACGATCACATGGTATTCCACCTAAAAGTGAACCGACTACGGTTCCCCAAAGGGCCATGGACATAATGAACGTGCCGTGGAACCATGGCGAAGTACCCCAAAGTTCTTTAATGGGCAAATTGGCACCACTGATGACAACAGTGTCAAAACCAAATAAAAACCCTGAAAGGGCAGCGGTCAGGGCTATTCGAAAAAGTTTGGAATTCATTTGTTTGGCTTTACGGTTTTCGTAAAACTAACAAAAAATAGTCAACTTATTCTTCAGATAATTCCAGTGTGGCCACTCCAGGTTTAAGTGTGTCGAAGCGTTTCGATTTTTTATTTTTCAAAGATTTGATACTATCGATTTCCCGGTGCGTTTTTTTGGTTTCATCAATGCCCTTGTTTTCGGTCGAAGGCACTGGTTCGGTCTTTTGCTTTTCCGGAATGCCGTCGCATGAAAAGGCGGCCAAAAAGATTAAAATAACGGATATGAATATTTTAGGAAATTTCATTACGCTAACGATATGGGTTAGAGTAATGTACGTATGTGAGCGACTATTTGGACGCTTGCCCCTTTGTTTTCAGATATATAAGTGGTATTAGTGCCACCGGTTTCCTGTAAAAGGGAATACGGTTTTTTGTCTAAAAATGCACTGAGCAATTGTTCAAGATCCTTATTATTTGAAATGACCTGAATACCTTTTTTCTTTACCAATTCTTCAGCTTCTTTGAAGCCATGGTAATTTGGGCCGATAATGACCGGAATGCCAAAGACAGCGGGTTCAAGCGTATTATGTAGGCCTGTTGCAAAACCACCGCCTACATAGGCCAAATCGGCATAACTATAGATTTGGGTCAAGAGGCCGATATTGTCAATGACCAATACTTCGTATTCCCCAATACTATTAGCATCGCCCTCAGAATAACATAGTACCTTCTTGAACACCGATTTCTTAAGTTTTTCAATATGGTCCGCCTTGATATTGTGGGGTGCAATAATCCATTTGATCGCTCGCTCGCTCGTATTAATTGATGGCATAATAATTTTTTCGTCTTCGGGCCAAGTACTTCCGGCTACAAGACAGATTTTATCTTGCTTGAAATTTTGAATGATTTCATTATTGTTATCGCGTTCCAATATTTGTGATACACGATCGAAGCGTGTATCTCCGCTGATGGTGGCATTTTTTATTTGGATGGATTCCAATAACGTTTTCGATTTTTCATCTTGTACAAAAATGTGTTCGAAAGTTATTAGGGCCTTCCGCATAAAACCTCCGAATGATTTGAAATAAATTTGTTTCTTTTTAAAAATTGCCGATACCAATAAAGCAGGTATACTTCTTTGATTCAGTTCTTTTAGAAAGTTTGGCCAGATTTCGTACTTGACGAAAATTGCCAGTTTCGGATTAACTTTATCCATAAAGAGACGGGCATTTTTTATTGTATCCATAGGAAGATAGCAAACCACATCAGCGGACTTTGTATCTTTTCTGATTTCATATCCCGAAGGGGAAAAAAAAGTGACCAATATTTTATGAGCAGGATACTCATCTTTCAATTTTTCGATAATCGGAAGCCCTTGTTCGAATTCGCCCAAAGAGGCAACATGCATCCAGATGACTTGATCTTCTTCCTTTAGGCTCTGATCTAAAATCGAAAAAGTGGTTTTCCTTCCCTTTACGAAAAGATCGATTTTTTTATGGAAAAGAGCGACGATCCGAAGAAGGAACCAAGAAATACGAACAAGAAGACTATAGACGAAATGCACCGAAGAATCCTTTGCTGCGAAAATAGTTCTTCTTTTCGAAATGGGTTCAAAATCATTTAGGGGCATTTCGTATTTTTGCACAGACTTTACAAATATCGTTCGTGAAAAAAATACAGATGGTCGACCTCAAAGGCCAGTATCAAGGAATAAAAGAACAAGTAAACAATGGAATTGCCTCGGTCTTGGAATCTTCCGCTTTTATAAATGGCCCAGAGGTTCATGCTTTTCAAAAAGATCTGGAAGATTACCTAGGGGTCAAGCACGTCATACCCTGTGCCAACGGTACCGATGCCTTGCAAATTGCTATGATGGGTCTCGGCCTAAAACCCGGCGATGAGGTCA
>QIJL01000393.1 GCA_003232435.1 Flavobacteriales bacterium
ACATCTAAATCAGGGGTCAATTGAATTTTCTTTTTGCCCATAAAGTAAGAAGGATAACTAGCGCGGAGTTCGGCGACCGTTCCGCCATTTTCGGCCATCAGCATAAGAAACAGGGCAGTGCCGACTAAAGAGTCTCTACCATAATGGCTCTCAGGATAGATTATTCCACCATTGCCCTCTCCGCCGATAATGGCGTTATTAGCCTTCATTTTAGTAACAACGTTCACTTCGCCTACAGCTGAAGCTTCATAAGTGCCCCCATGTTTTTCCGTTATGTCTCTTAGCGCCCTCGAAGAAGACAAATTTGAAACCGTATTACCTTTTGTTTTACCTAACACATAATCGGCACAGGCGACCAGTGTATATTCCTCCCCGAACATTTCGCCATCATTGCTGATAAATGCCAAACGATCAACATCCGGGTCGACTACAATGCCGAAATCGGCCTTTTCTTTTAAAACCAGTTCGCATATATCTCCTAAATGTTCTTTTAAAGGCTCGGGGTTATGCGGAAAATGTCCCGTAGGATCACAATACAATTTAACGACTTCCACGCCCAGTTCTTCCAGTAACTTCGGAATAGCGATTCCGCCCGTGGAATTTACACCATCGACAACCACTTTGAATTTGGCCTTTCGAATGGTATCGGCATCGACCAAGGACAACGCCAACACTTCATCGATATGGATGTCGATATAGGAATCGTTTTTCAAGATACTTCCCAAATCATCTACTTCTGAGAAATCGAAATCTTCCTTTTCCGCGATTTCTAGAATCTTTGCACCCTGTGCGGCATTCAAGAATTCGCCTTTTTCGTTCAATAATTTCAGGGCATTCCACTGCTTGGGGTTATGGCTTGCAGTAATAATAATACCCCCGTCGGCTTTTTCCAGGGGTACCGCTATTTCAACCGTAGGGGTTGTTGAAAGTCCCAGATCAACAACATCGATACCTAATCCCACTAAGGTGGAAACCACTAAATTCTGTATCATTTCGCCAGACAAGCGAGCGTCACGACCAATTGCCACTTTCAGCTTGTCTTTTTTGGAATAATCCTTTAGCCAGATTCCGTAAGACGCTGCAAATTTTACGGCATCTAGCGGAGTTAGATTGTCTCCAGGTTTGCCTCCAATGGTTCCTCTGATGCCCGAAATCGATTTTATTAAAGTCATATGTTTTCAGAAAAGTTTTTGCAAATATACAGGTACGTGTGAAATTCCATGTTTCTAATTTGTAAATTCGACCACATGAATTTTTTGGCCCACATTTATCTTTCCTTCGATGATGACGAAATCACTATTGGTAATTTTATCGCCGACAGCATCCGAGGAAATAAATACAAGCACCTTCCTGAGCGGGTGCAAAAAGGAATTTTATTACATCGTAAAATAGATACCTATACCGATTCACATGCCATCCCCAAGAAAAGCAGTAAGCGTTTACACAAAAACTATAGTCATTATAGCAGGGTAATCGTAGATATTTTTTACGATCATTTTTTGGCAAAAAATTGGGCGAGCTATTCCAAGGTGCCCTTGGATGTTTTTGTAGACCGTTTTTATGATCTTTTAGAAGATAATTTTGAAATGTTGCCTCATGGAGTGCAACATATGATGCCCTATATGATTACAGATAATTGGCTTTACAATTATTCAAAGATGGATGGTATCGGAAGGGTTTTGAACGGTATGAACAGAAGAACAAAGAACAAATCTAAAATGAACTTTGCCATTCTGGACCTTGAAGAGCACTATGATGCCTTCGAAAAAGAGTTTACAGCATTTTTTGAAGAACTTAGGGTCTTTTCAAAACAGAAATTCGTATCGCTATAACTAGTACTTAGGTAAAAAGGGAGAACCTTGGAGACCCAAAATATAGAATAAATAAAACAATCAACTTCAAAAGTCTAATTACTTTGTACTAATTACTTAATACTAAACTATACCAAATGAAAAAAGTACTTCTACTCACATTTACCCTACTCCTGTTTATCAATTGTAAAAAGAACCCGCCAGCGCCAACGGGACTGGTTACTGAAAAGGCCATGGTCGTCTCCGCTCGGGAGGAGGCTTCAAAGATCGGATCTGATATTTTAAAAAACGGCGGTAATGCTTTTGATGCAATGGTAGCCACGGAATTGGCCTTGGCCGTTTCGTATCCAGTTGCTGGGAACATCGGAGGAGGCGGATTCATGGTCTACAGAAAGGCGAACGGCGAAACAGGAGGAATTGATTATCGTGAAAAAGCTCCCGAAGCTACCCATAAAGATATTTACTTGGATTCCCTAGGCAATGTGATTCCCGGTAAGAGTACAATCGGGGCGACGGCCGTCGGAGTCCCCGGCACGGTGGCCGGGGTCTATGAAGTACATCAAAAGATGGGTTCGCTTCCTTTCGAAGAAATTCTAAAGCCCGTTATCGAATTGGCCGAACGGGGAGTCATAGTTACAGAAAAGCAGGCAAAAAGACTGGAAGGTTATCGTGAGCGTATACTCGAAGTAAATGGCGATAGTTTGGCCTTCCCTGTTGCTTGCAAAGCAGGAGACACAATTAAATATGATGCCTTGGCCAACACGTTGAAGCGAATCGCAACTCATGGAAGAGATGGGTTTTACAAAGGCGAAACGGCTAAAATACTTGCGAATTTCATCCAAAGTAAAGGAGGATATATTACCGAGGAAGATCTTGCAAAATATGAGGCCAAGTGGCGCCAACCCATACAATTCAAGTACAAAGACATCAAAATGATATCGATGAGTCCGCCTAGTAGCGGTGGCGTGACGATCAATCAAATTTTTAGGATGATGGAGCCTTATGACGTAGCAAGTTTTGGCCATAACTCGCCGAAGACAATGCAGCTTTTTGTTGAGGCCTCACGCCGCGCCTATGCCGATCGCAATTATTATTTGGGTGATCCAGATTTCGTTGATATTCCCTTGGATCGGCTTTTAAGTGATAGCTATCTGAAAGAACGGATGGCCGATTTTTCATTTGACAAAGCGACTAAATCGGAAGATGTTGCGCACGGCAATGTCGAAATCGTCGAAAGTATGGAAACGACCCACTACTCCATCGTCGATGCCGAAGGCAACGCCGTGGCCGCGACGACGACATTAAATGCGGGTTTTGGTTCGAAACTATACAGCAACGAACTAGGCTTCTTTTTCAATAACGAAATGGATGATTTCAGTGCAAAACCCGGAGTGCCGAATATGTTCGGACTCGTTGGCGGAGAAGCGAATAGCATCGCACCCGAAAAACGAATGTTGAGTAGCATGACCCCGACTATTGTCG
>QIJL01000463.1 GCA_003232435.1 Flavobacteriales bacterium
TATGAGCGCGCCCACCTAGGGGTTGCCAAAGACCTAATGGCAAAGAAAAAATATATAGCGGCAATTACGATTTTAGAAAAGTCTAAAGAATGGCCTGAAAACATTGGTGTTGGCAAGCCCTATGCCCCAGATGAACGGAGACAAGACTATATGCTGGCTCTAGCACTCGACAAGTCTGGACAGTCAGATAAAAGCAAATCCTTATTAAAAAGTATTACGGACTACACCCTAAAGACCGAGCGCAAAAACACCATCGATCATTTATTTGGGCTATTGGCATCAAAGAAGCTCAATAATGATAACGAGGGCAGCCTTTTAAACCATTTAGAACAATTTATTGGCAAGAATGATGTCAAAGGACAGGCAGCCTTGGCACTTTTTAAAAATGATGTTTCTTCATTGGAAAAAATCAAAGCAATGGGTGTAGTTCCTGACGATGTATGGAAAACAGTACAATGGGCCGTAAAAAATTGATGCCCGGTAATCTTTCAAGGCAAACTAAAACCGATTTCAGAACACCCGAAATAGATACTCCCAAAACGAATAACGTCAATTTACAAAATGCGGTAACGAAATAGGTCGACAATCAATTCTTTACTTTCTCCAAAACGGCTTTTGCAGTATTGGTCATAGTATAATCTTTGGTCTCGGGCAGCCATTCTGTAGGGTACGGAGCCCATGTTTGCACCCAATATCCATCTGCGCTTCCCCCTGAAGAATCGTACAGGTCAATAAACGCTATTGCATCGGTAAAATATTTTTCGTCATATATAGTTTCTTCATCTTGTTCTGTAATTACGTCTGTATTGTTAAGTGACAAGTAAAAATTCCACCCATTATTTTTAACCGTTTGCTCTATGTCCCTAATTCGTGCAAGCCAATCCATATCTTTTATGACATGGGCTTGATTGGATTTTTGCTTGCCAATTGCATAGTCATACCCATTTGCCAATGTCATACCGTTTATTTTGGTATTATTTGAATTTGCAACTTCGATGACTTTTGATATTATTTCATGGTAATCGCCAAAACCGTATTCTTCTTGGGCCTGTGGTTTATTGTTATAAGCAACCTCCCCTTTCCAGCCCCAATTGGGGAAACTAGGCACATAATTAATCTCTATATTTGGAAAAACGCCCCTCCAAAGATCGACCATATCCACAAATTCATTTGCGGCCATATCAAGGTTTTGAAAAGGTGATGGCGACGTCTTGTTAGGATATAACATTCTACGAACGGGAGCATCAAAATTCAAAATATCCAAATAACCACCTAAACCACCCTCAGAAATTGGTTTTAACAACAACTCTATATCTTGAAAATCTTTCTGAAAAGACAATTCTCCTGCCTGATTGCCCTCATCGTGAAAGCTAGCTATTAATCCGCCTGATTCTATTGCGATTTTTATATTTTTATCTTTGAGAACTTTGATGAATTTTTGTTTTTCCTCTAGTGTAAACCGATCGTCGGCAATATCACCTATGTAGAATTGGTAAATATCGATATTGTTATATACGGTTGCCCACTGGGTAATATCTGCCAATTCCCATGGCGCGCCCTTGTTTAGAGCAACAATCTTGTTGTCAGGGTTTGGATAAATGATATCATTTTGATCAAGGTCGATCGTGAGCTGATCATCGTTGTTCTTCTTACAACCAAAAAAAACAACGGCAATAATCAAAAGAGCGAGGTATAGGAAAGATTTCATAATTCTATTTGTATATCCTAATATATTCTTTGTGTTGCTTTATAACGTTCTTGTTTTCAGTTTATTGCGTGTATTTCTAGATAATGTCAGCTGAGTGCTATCAAAGATGTCGTATTACCAGATAGAACGTGGACAACCAAAAAGCCCTGACTTTTTGGTCAGGGCCTTTTCAATATGTTTGTCCCGTCCTAAAATAAGTTGACACAAAAGCGACTTATTTATGAAAGACCCAGAGATTACAAAGAAGAAGCGAACACAGAGTGATTACAATCTAGGCTTTAAATCGGCAGTAGTATCCCAAGTGGAAAAAGGCGATATGACCTACAAGCAGGCACAGAAGGCATATGGCATTCAAGGTAGAAGTACTGTTTTGGTATGGCTTAGAAAACATGGTACTTTAGATTGGAATAAACCCATACGCCATCAAATGCCTAAATCTAAAGAAACTCCTGCCCAGAAAATCATGCGTTTAGAACGAGAGCTTTCCGACGAAAAGCTAAGGAATAAGATTCTTAATACGATGATTGATATCTCGGATAAACAATATGGTACTTCTATCAGAAAAAAGTGTTTACCCAATCAATCCTTCGCATCCAGCAAGAACGAAGATTAAGTTTATCTCGTTGTTGTCGATTGTTTGGGATAAGTAGACAAGCGTTATACCAGTCAGAAAAACGTTTTCTAAAAAGAGAACAGGAACTTAAAAAGGTAAAGGCCTTGATAATTGATATAAGACGAGAAATGCCCAAATTAGGCACTCGAAAATTATATTACCTACTAGAAGATCAACTTAAGCAGGCTGGAATCAAGATAGGCAGGGATGCCCTATTCAACTACCTGCGTTCAGAGCCTATGTTGATAAAGCCAAGAAAAAATCACACCAAGACGACCAATTCTAAACATTGGCTTAGAAAATATCCGAATTTAATGAAACAGGCCAAAGCATCAAGACCGGAAGAGTTCTTTGTTAGTGACATTACATACATCAAAACTAGGGAGGGAACACATTACCTATCTCTAGTTACTGATGCCTATAGCAGAAAGATAATGGGATATGAACTTAGTGATGATATGAGTGCCGAAAACGTTGTAAAGGCAATGAAAATGGCTGCTGCAAATCGATTGACCAACAAACAGCTCATTCATCATTCCGATAGAGGCTTACGGTATTGTTCTGCTGTATATCAAAAAGAACTAGTACGTAACGATGTTACACCGTCAATGACCGATGGATATGACTGTTATCAAAATGCATTGGCAGAGCGGATCAATGGAATATTAAAAGGAGGATTTTTGATACATAAATACAGCAACGGCAAAGAATTAAAAAAGATCATTGAAGAATCTGTAAACACTTACAATAACAGAAGACCACATTTGAGCCTAAGCTATAAAACACCTAACTTTATACATAACAAAAAACCTGTGAAGCTAGCTTCACAGGTTTAATTTCAATCCCTTAAAAACTGTCAACCTATTTTAGGACGTCACAGTTATTAATACATAAGACGATATACTATTTTCCGCCCCACTCTTTTAAAGAGTCTTTGTTCATTTTTACATAATCATTGTTACCGGCCTCT
>QIJL01000089.1 GCA_003232435.1 Flavobacteriales bacterium
TTATAATGAATAATCTTGGTTAGCAACTCCTTTCCTGTCCCTGTTTCACCCGTAATAAGAACATTACTGTCTGAACCGGCTGCTATCCTGATTAGCTCAAATAAGTCCGCATTCTCCCCGGGATTGCCTACAAAAGAAGAAAAATCAAATTTTTGCTCAAATTGTGATCGCAAGCGTTTATTCTCTGATTTTACTTTTTTCAATTCACAAATCCTTCCCAAAATGGCTAACAGTTCTTCAATCTGAAAAGGCTTTGTAAGATAATCATACGCTCCGGATTTCAATGCCTTTACAGCCGTAGAGACACTTGCATATGCCGTTATCAGGACGACTGCTGTCTGTGGGCTGAGTTTCATTATTCTTCCCAACAATTCAAGGCCGTCCATCCCCGGCATTCTCATATCTGTAATGACTACATCGGGCTTTTCTTCCAAGAGTTGTTGTAAAGCACCGAAGGCACTTGAAAACTCAAAAACAGTATATCCTTCGTCACGAAGTCCATCAGCAATGGTTACACGCAAAATGCGTTCATCATCTACAATAAAAATCTTTAATTCTTTCATATAGATATTTTCTCTAAGTTGCAATCGGGAATTTAATCAACATTTGCATTCCCCCTTCATTTCTGTTTTTTGCAATGATATCTCCACCATGCTCTTTAATAATATTATAACTTATAGATAGTCCCAAGCCTGTACCATGCCTGATTTTTTTCATGGTAAAGAAGGGGTCAAAAATATTGCTTAGCATCTCAGGTTCAATACCAATTCCATTATCGCTAATTTCCAAAAATAGTTCATCCTTGTTTACCCGGATATTAAAAATAATTTGACCCGCAATTTCCGGCTCTGAACCTTTCCGCTCACGGATGGCATCTATACTGTTTAAAACAATATTCAGAATTACATGTTCAAGGTGGTTGGCACTCCCCATAATCGGGGGGATATTCTCAGGAAATTTCTTGATGACGGATACGCTGGATTGTTCGAGGTGGAATGCCGCCAGCATCAGCACCTCTTCAACTACCAGCCTTATATCAACTTCTGTTTTAACAAAATCGTGTTTCCTGCTGAAATCAAGAACACCATTAACAACCTTTTCAATTTTATCTATAGCTTCTTTCATCATCGAGATGTACTCCTGATTACTCAAATACCTTTCGGGTTTTTCGGAAATCATACGCAAACTATTCCGGAGCCCGGCAATCGGGTTGTTGATTTCGTGGGCCAATCCAGCTGCGATAGTCCCAACAGAAGCCATTTTTTTTGATTGTAATAAAGATTCCTGTGCAGATTGCAGCTCTTTATAGGCAATAGTCAGCCGTCGAAGCATCTCATTGAAAGTAAAAATAAGAGTATCCAACTCATCATTTGCTCTAAGAATTCTTTTCAAACGCAAAACAAATTTGTTTTGAAACTGTATTTTGTTAACCCTGTCAACATTCAAACTTTCGAGATCGAATCCTGAAGCAGTGGTACTGATGGTTTTAATAGGTTGTGTAATGATGTAGGAGAAAACGAAAGCACCACCGATTCCAATCACCAGAAAAATAACAATCATCCAGAAAAATATCATGGTTGTTTCACGAACTTCCTTTTGGTATCCCTCTTCAAAAAACCCGACCCGCACCGTTCCTATATTCATTGATAAAATCGGGACAGCGATATCCTGCACAATGTCATCAGGATTATTGTTATTTTCGATAAGTATAATACTTCGTGCTTCGCCAGGTTTTAGAACATTCGCTCCAATCAGTTTCTTGGGGATTGCCCTATAAAAAGTATGGGCAACAACATTGTTCTTTCCGTCAAGAATTAAAATATACGCAATGTCTTTATCGGTTTGTTTCACATTTGAAACCAATTCGTTTAGCGAAGTCACATTATCATATAGCAAAGGTTGCGTTGCCATATCAGCAACCATCTTGGCGATACTCGTGCCATGCTTAAGTAACTCTGTTTCAAAAGTTTCATAAACCGAATTTCTGATAAAGTAGATGTTAATTGAGCCAAATACTACCACCATGAAAACTAAGGCAATGGAAAACTTCCAGAATAACGGTAAAGAGGTTCTTTTCATTACTCAATTATTTTATCCATGCGTCGGATTGAATTGTAAAGAGAATCATTGGCAGGGACAAACCGGTCTATCATTAATTTCTTAAGAATTTTAATACCCGTAGTGTCTTTATCCATCTGACACAAAATGCGTTGTAACTTTTTTAGAGCAGAATCAGGCGTAGTGGGCGGAACAACAATGGGGGGGATTCCAAAGAGTTGTGATTTTTCAACAATCCTAATGTTTTTGAGTCTCTTCGGGGGAGAATGTTGTAAGTAATCAAATATTAATCCATCAACCGAAGCGCCATCTATAATTTGCTTTGCGACAAGCTGAATGGAAATATCGTGAGCATAAGTAAAAACGTAATCCTTGAAAAATTTTTTTTTGTTATAACCAAGCGTTTTTATCCTGCTAATGGCATAAAGATATCCTGTATTAGAAAGTGGGTCTGTAAATGCAAATGACTTTCCTTTCAGGTCTTCAAATTTTTTGATTCCGGAAGACTTATAGGTTATGATATAAGCCTGATAAGTAGGCTTCCCATTTATCACAGGGATTGCTACAATCTTAATTGGATAGCCATTCCGGCGATCATTTACATAAGCACCCGAACATATAAAAGCTATATCAACCTGATTATTATTCAAGAGTTTATTGACTTCAGAATAAGTCTTTCGTTGTATGATTTTTATCTTTTTGTTTGTTTTCCTGGAAATATATCCAAATAATTCTTTGTAATAAGCAAAGGTTTCTTTTGGTGAGATCATTGCCGAAACAGCAACTTTCAAATAAAGAACAGTATCCATTGGCGAATAGGAAGTATCCCCATCACTTGTGTCGTTCAGGTTGATACTAACAGAAGGGTTGCCTCTTTTTGAAGAAGTGAAATTACAAGCTGATAGAAAGCTGAAACTAAGAATTATACAAGCTGACCAGAATAAAAAGCCACCATAAATCTCCTTCCTGTTTTTCATAATGCAGAGATAAAACTATTGAAATACCCTTGCGAAAATAAAGATAATAATGTCTGCCTTTAATATTGTCCTGATATTTTTTCAATTACTTTAAAAAAATCGTAACTATTCAGCCGAAATGACATAGTTAACACATTTAATATTAAAGCATTAATATTCTTTAACCAAATTACAACAAAATGTTACCTACAGAATATCAATGAAATAAAATTTTATTATGAAACATCCA
>QIJL01000108.1 GCA_003232435.1 Flavobacteriales bacterium
TCCCGCGAAACGGAAACAGGTCTATCAGTTCCAAAATATTCTACAAAGTTTCCTAGTGTCTTGAGAAGTTTATGGGGCGATTCATAAAAGATCATGGTACGTGTTTCTTCCGCCAATAGTTTTAATCGAGCTTGCCTTCCCTTTTTTACAGGGAGGAATCCCTCGAAAACAAATTTGTCGTTCGGCAATCCACTATTTACCAAAGCGGGCACAAAAGCAGTCGCTCCCGGAAGGCAATCCACTTCGATATTGTTTTCGATACAAGCACGTGTCAAAAGAAAGCCCGGATCCGAAATTGTCGGGGTGCCTGCGTCAGAGATAAGTGCCATTGCTTCGCCGGCTTCCATTCTTTTTACCAAGGCATTTACCATTTTATGCTCGTTATGCATGTGATGGCTTTGCATCGGGGTTGTAATTTCGAAATGTTGTAAAAGCTTTCCGCTAGTACGGGTATCTTCCGCCAAGATGATATCGACTTCATTTAGTACGCGGATCGCTCGCAATGTCATATCTTCAAGATTGCCGATCGGTGTCGGCACCAAATATAGTTTTCCCATCGATTAAAAATAAAAACCCGAAAGTCGGCAAATCGACTTTCGGTTAAATTCAGTCTTCCTCAAAATGTGTTTTAAGCGAATTTATGTGCGATCAATGCCATAAGGCGTTCTTCATATTCTTCTTTGCCCTCCCAGTTTTTATATTCTGGCTTGACCATATTATTTATGAATGCAATAGATCGTTCTTCCGATTCAATAGTTGCCAACTGTGACATAACACGTTGGTAGTCTTCAGAATTGCCGTCGAACAAATGTTTGACAAATGCAAGACGGTCATTCAAACCGACCTTTATCTCCTTTTGAAGCTTGTCGTTCAATGAGCGTGTTTTTGTTTTCGTAACGACCTCCTTTGCTTCGGGCTCAAAAACCTCTTTGTCGTTCTTCATCAATTCGGGTTTCCCTAAAAACTCTGACAATACCTCATCGACAGGAGTTTCACTTGGCATTTCTGAAACCATATTCTTAATGGTATCCATGCCTTGATGTGTTATGATATCGTCTTCATGGGGATTATTCTCTGGTACGGATGTATTCTCCTTTAAAACGGCATTGGCCAGTTCTTCGAATTTTGCGGCAATAACATTTTTAGATACATCTACCTCTACGTCACTTAATTTTTCGTCGATGAACTTCAAGACCGCCAGTTTCTCATAGAGATTTTTTGCCGCATCGTACATCTCTGAAATATCGTTCATATCTCGAGAAGTAATGATTTCGGTAGATAATTTTCTAAGCTCTTCCTTCAGTTTTTTCTTCATCGCTTTTATTTTGTATCACTGCAAAAGGTATGCCTTTTTTACTAATTTTAAGGCTCCCTATAACTAGAACGAAAAACACCTTATTTTCGTCTAAAATTACGAAATGTTTCTCGAAAATACTGTCAACCATAAAGAACGGTTCGGATGGATCGAGGTTATCTGCGGTTCAATGTTCTCTGGCAAGACCGAAGAACTTATCCGTCGGCTTCGAAGGGCTCAGTTTGCCAAACAGAAAGTCGAGATCTTCAAACCCCTTGTAGATACACGTTACCATGAAGACATGGTGGTCTCTCACGATTCGAATGAAATACGCTCGACTCCTGTTCCCGCTGCGGCCAATATCGGAATTTTGGCAGATGGTTGTGATGTGGTGGCCATTGATGAAGCCCAATTTTTCGATGATGAGATCGTGACCGTGTGCAATGATCTTGCAAATAGAGGAATTCGGGTAATCGTAGCCGGACTAGATATGGATTTTAAGGGAAACCCTTTCGGACCTATGCCTGCTTTAATGGCAACTGCCGAATATGTGACCAAGGTACACGCCATTTGCACGCGAACAGGGAATTTGGCAAATTACAGTTTTCGTAAGACCGACAACGATGATCTTGTTTTGTTGGGAGAGATCGGGGAATACGAAGCGTTGAGCAGGGTGGCATTTTACAAGGCCATGCTCAAAGAGAAGGTAAAGAATTTGAAGGTCGAAGCTGAGGAAGTCAGTGAAAAAAAGGGTGCCGCCAATGCCTAAGACTTCCGAAACAACCCTCGAAATAGATTTAGGGGCACTCGAACACAATCACAACTACTTAAAATCAAAATTACACTCGTCGACCAAATTTATGGCCGTAGTCAAAGCCTTTGGCTATGGCAGTGATGCAATACGTATCGCCAAGAAACTGGAAGCCCTTGACATCGATTATTTCGCTGTTGCCTATGTCAAAGAAGGTCTTGTGTTACGAGATGCTGGAATAAAAACGCCTATAATAGTGCTACATCCGCAACCAGTGAGTTTTGGTGTTCTTATAGACCGCTGCTTAGAGCCAAGCCTGTATTCGCCAAGGATTCTCAAACTATTTTTGAAAACTGCCTCAGAAAAAAATCAGAAGAATCATCCGGTTCACATAAAATTCAACACGGGGTTGAACAGGCTTGGTTTTTGGGAAAGCGATATTGATTTCATTGTTGAGCAATTAAATGGCCGCGAAGAGCTGAAAGTTGTGTCGTTATTTTCCCATTTGGCTTCTTCCGAGGATGAAAAGGAAAAGGATTTTACCTTAGCCCAAATAGAATCTTTCAAAAAAATCTATGCAGAATTCGATAAGAAAGTAGCATTCAAAACGTTCAAGCACATTTTGAATACATCGGGAATTATCAACTATCCGGAAGCACAGTTCGATATGGTCAGAAGCGGAATCGGGCTGTACGGATTTGGCAACGACCCGGAAATGGACAAACAACTAAAACCAGTGGCGACCCTTAAAACCGTTATTTCCCAGATTCATAGAATCGAACCCAACGTAAGTGTAGGCTACAACCGAAAATTTACTTCCGATGGTTATCGCATAACCGCTACGCTACCTATAGGCCATGCAGACGGAATCGGCCGTCAATATGGTAATGGAAAAACCTATGTTTCCGTAAATGGAAAAAAAGCACTGATCATAGGCAATGTGTGTATGGATATGATCATGATCGATATTACCGGCCTCGATTGTAAAGAAGGTGATGAGGTTATTGTTTTCGGAAAACATCCCTCCGCTGAAGATTTTGCAACGACTGCCAATACCATTTCCTACGAGTTGTTGGCAGGTATTTCACAACGTGCAAAACGAGTGATTATAGGCACTTAAAATCTTTTTTAACATTTTGTTAGGAAACCTTTTTTTCACTACATTGCATTACACTAATAATTAACCACAAAAAATATTAAATCATGTTAAAAGAA
>QIJL01000231.1 GCA_003232435.1 Flavobacteriales bacterium
ATCAATAAAACACGAATACCGACAATCAACACAAGAATAGCGGTAATCAATTTGATGCCTTTTCCGGTCAGCTTGCCCAAACTTATCCGAATACCCAATTGACCTCCGACAAATACGGCAAATATCAATGCAGTGGCCTCTACCCATGGAATTTCAAAAGTACCTTCGGTCAACAATCCACCTATCCCGGAAACGGAATTAACCAAAATAAAAAAGCTGGCAAGTGCCGCAATTTTTATGGACTTATCCCACTTCATATGATTGAGGATAGGAGCTAAAAAAATACCCCCGCCAATACCCACTAAACCGGATAAGAGTCCGATTCCGGCCCCAAGTAAATAAGTCACATAGGGTGGATAATTCGGATTGACCTCATACGATTTTTTAGGATTCGTAGCCTGCCTGCCGGACTGGCAGGTTTGAAAGATCAAAGCCAAAGCCGAAATAATAAGTGCCCCGCCCAGAATGATAAAAAAGATATTTTCTTCCAGTCGAAATCGAGCCCCGATGAAGGCCAAAGGGATGCTAGCAACAATAAAAGGAAGGAATTTTTTAAAATCAAGGTGTCCCCTTTTGAAATATATGTAACTACTGCCGGAAACAACAACCAAATTGCAAATCAGAGCCGTACTACGAATCGCGAAAAAACTGGTGAATATTATAGTAAGCAAGGCAAGGTAACTCGACCCGCCCCCAAAACCCACCGAGGAATACAAGGTAGCAATAACAAAAAAACCAATTGCAAGTAGAACTAGTTCTTGAACGGTCAAGAGCATACGGCGAGAAATTGATTAATGCCGCCCAATATACTATAAAATGGGGATTTTGAATGAAGTTCGCGCAACTTTTTCAAAGCGACTTCGCTACGCTTTCCTGATTGACAAAGAAGGTAAATCGGGCGTTCAAAATCTACTCCTTTCATGTTTTCTTCAATGCCATCAAGTGGGACGTTGATACTATTCGGCAAATGGAAATCTTCGAACTCATCGGCCGTTCTCACATCGATAAGCTGTATTTCTTTGTCGGAATCCAGTAAATTCTGTAACTGATCCACTGTAATCGTAGGCACAACTTCACAGGGGTCATTCGATTCATAAAAATCTTGGAGCTTTTTTATTCCCAGATTATCCGGCTGAAGTCTAAATTTTATTTTTTTATAGGATTGGTCGAGTCCATTGAAAAGCAACAATTTTCCAGAAAGCACTTCTCCTACTCCCGTGATAATTTTGACTGTTTCCAAGGCTTGCAGGTTTCCGATAATTCCGGGAATAATTCCCAATACACCATGTTCATTACAATTGGGCACTTCATCTTCCTTAGGCATGGTCGGAAAAAGACAGCGATAAGTCGGGCCCTTTTCATAATTGAAAACGCTTACTTGACCTTCATAACCATGGAGTGCTCCATAAACAAAAGGCTTGTTCAGCATAATGCAAGCATCGCTTACCAAATAACGTGTTGGAAAATTATCGGAAGCATCGACAACGACATCGTACTCTCCTATAATTTCAAGTGCATTTTCCTTGACCAAAAAAGTATCATAACCGACCAAGCGGGTATTGGAATTCTGAGCTTTTAATTTTTTTCGAATTGCAACAATTTTCTGCTTGCCAACATCGGACTCATCATAAATTACCTGGCGATGCAGATTACTAATCGAGACTGTATCATTGTCAACAATACCAAGGGTGCCTACACCCATTGCATTGAGATAGGTAAGCACGGGTATTCCCAATCCGCCGGCACCGATCACCAAGATCTTGGCATCGGACAACTTCTGTTGGGCTTCATGCCCGAAGTTTTTTAGGGTGGTTTGTCGTATGTAGCGGTTTTGGTTCATTTGTATCGTTAATCTTTTGGGTTCCCTCCTTATTTTCTAGGAGGGGTGGCAATAGCCGACCCGCCCGCACCGAATGGCACATTCGGGCGGGGGTGGTCAGCTTAGGAACACAACTGCTTGAACTTATACTCATGACACATGAAAACCCGAATTTCTATAAGCGTCTTTTTGCCTCGTTAGAAACTAAAATACGCATCCTAAATTCTCCGATTTTTCATGTGTCATGAGTATATCGAATTGTTTTACCAAGACCCCTCCGCCCTGCCCAGCTACAGCTCGCCCACAGCTCTCGCTGCGTCGCCCCTTGAAAAAAGGGGAGAACCTACGTAATTTACATTTTAGTTGGCTAATTTCACTATAGCCTCTCTATATTCCTCTTCGGAGTTGGCATTCAGAATCACATTTTTGTTCTTTGGAAAAACAAGTTTGGTATCATTGTTTATCAAAAACTTTCGTGGACAGGTTCCGTTACCTGCTTCTAAATATGCAATTGCCTTTTGTAACGCATGTGGTTCCCAAATAGCGCATAAAGGCTCTGGTAAAGGATCTTCTTCATTGGCGAAGGCCGTTGCGAATTTTTCAGGATTCCGCTCTTCAACTAATTGTTCCAATGCAGGCAAATCCATCAATGGCAAATCGCAAGCCAATACGAGCCAAGCTGCTTCCTCATTACGACTATGCGCGGATAAAATCCCATTGAATGGCCCTCTGAATTTATCCTCGTCTGCAATGGTGGCAAAACCAAAAGGGGTCTTTGCTTCTTGTTCGCGTCTTAGACTTATAAAAGTTTGTTCGCAAACTTTGCCCAACAAATGATATAAATGCTCACGTTGTGGTACGCCGTGATATTCTATCAAACCCTTATCGGTTCCCATACGGGTACTTTTCCCCCCTGACAAAACAAGTCCGTATAGTTTAGCGGTTGAAGTCATTCTTCCCTCCTGTTTTTTGTTCCAATTGAATTTCAGAAATTTTAATGTCGTGCGACAAAGCCTTGCACATGTCATATATGGTAAGCGCACTTACGGAAACTCCCGTTAAAGCTTCCATCTCGACTCCTGTTTGCTGGTTGCATTTAACTTTGCATACTATTTGCAGCGCATTTTCGACCGGGGAAATATCGATCTGAATTTTGGAAAGATTCAACTGATGACAAAGTGGAATCAATTCCGCCGTTTTCTTTACGGCCTGTATACCCGCGATGACAGCGGTTTGAATGATACTTCCTTTGTGGCCCAAAAAATCCTGGGAGGCCAAGGTGTCGAAAACATCAGAAGGAAAAACAACTTTCCCCGAAGCAACCGCAGTGCGAGTACTTTTCTCTTTTCCAGATACATCTACCATTGAAGCTTTACCTGTTTCATCTATATGTGAGAGTTGCTTGGTCATATTTATTTTCATTTCCCTGAAGA
>QIJL01000181.1 GCA_003232435.1 Flavobacteriales bacterium
CAATGCCAAATATATTCTGGATTCAGAGCGACTCGATTATTATACGACCTCAAAAAACGCCTATATGTACGGGCCGTCTACAATTACCGGGACCGACTATAAAATGTACTGCGAACGAGGGTTCTATGACACTAAAATCGAGAGCGGGTACGGTATAAAAAACACAGAAATTCACTATAACAATAGAATAATGGAAGGCGATAGCGTCTATTTCGATAGGGCCTCCGAATTTGCTTCCGCTACGAATAATATCACAGTAACGGATACGATAAACAAAGGAATCATAAAGGCGCATTACGCTGAAGTTTTTAAAGCCAAAGATTCCGTTTTCGCTACAAAAAGGGCCGTTTCTATCGGACTTATGGAAAACGATTCCATTTTTATTCACGGTGATACACTGATGGCTACCGGCAAACCCAACAAACGGATTCTGCGTGCTTTTCGAAATGCAAGAATGTTTAAAACCGGTATGAGCGGCAAGTGTGATTCGATACATTCAGAGCAACGAACGGGTCTGACCCAGATGATCAAAAACCCTGTGGTGTGGAACGGTAAAAATCAAATGACCGGAGATAGCATTCATATTATTTCCGATTTGAAAACGGAAAAATTGGATTCCCTGAAAGTTCTCGAAAATGCCTTTCTTGTTTCGTTGGATAGCATTGGCAAAGTAGGTTATAATCAAGCAAAAGGTGTGAACCTTTACGGCAAATTTATCGATAACGAAATGAAGGTCATCGATTTGGTGAAAAATACCGAGGTCATCTATTACATGTACAACGATGATAACGAACTCATCGGTATCGACAAGACCATCTGCAGCAAGATCCACATTACCTTGGCCAACAACGACGTTGAAGAACTGACTTTTATCACGGATCCCGACGGCGACATTTTCCCGGAAAAAGAGTTGCCGACCAATAGTAGAATCTTAAAAGGTTTTATCTGGCGGGGCGACGAACGGCTTTTAACCAAAGATGACATTTTCGACGAAGATGACAACAATATACCATTGGTGACCATTCGAGGTATTGAAAACCCCATTGATATCGATGCTGAAGAAGAAGAGCGCTCTAAAAATCCCGGGGATCCGGTCAATAAAATCGAACCAGAGAACGACCAAGTGCCAAAGCCCAAAGAGCGACCAAAGGCTAAGAAGGTTTCGCAGTAGGGACGCAATGCCTTGCGTCTTTTCGTAGAAACGAAAAAAAGCAAATTAACAAGACCCGTCAGGTTTTAAAAACCTGACGGGTCTATCGTCAATGAAAAAAGATTTTCTAAAATACCAGGCACAGACCGGTCCGCATCCGTTGGGTTTAGAGATATCGCGCGCATCCGGCAGTTATATTTACGATACTGCGGGCAAAGAATATCTTGATTTCGTGGCCGGCGTCTCGGCCTGCACCTTGGGTCATTGCCATCCGAAGGTAATTACGGCTATTAAGAATCAGGTGGACCGATATATGCACGTCATGGTCTACGGGGAATATGTATTAGATCCCGCGGTAACTTATTGTACCCTTTTGGCGGCCCAATTACCTGAACGACTGACCACAACGTATTTGGTCAATTCAGGTACGGAAGCCATTGAAGGAGCGTTAAAACTCACCAGACGTTTTACGGGTAGAAGCCAGGTCATTTCGGCAAAAAATTCATATCACGGTAATACCATGGGTAGTTTAAGTGTTTCCGGTCATGAAGAACGGAAAAGCATATTTCGGCCTTTGATCCCCGATATAACTTTTATAGATTTTAATTCGGAGGAAGACCTTCTGAAGATAACCGATAAAACCGCGGCCGTCATTTTAGAAACCATTCAGGGAGGAGCCGGATTTATTCTTCCTTCGGAAGACTATTTGGAAAAAGTAAGGGAACGCTGTGACCAAACAGGAAGCCTTTTGATCTTGGATGAAATTCAACCCGGTTTCGGCCGCACCGGAAAACTTTTCGCTTTCGAGCATTACAATTGCATACCCGATATTTTAGTAATGGGCAAAGGAATGGCCTCGGGGCTTCCGGTAGGTGCTTTTACTTCCTCGAAGAAAATCATGCGGAGTCTACAGAACAATCCGAAGTTGGGTCACATTACGACTTTTGGCGGCAATCCGGTAATCGCTTCCGCCTGTTTGGCAACTCTGAAAGAATTGCTCGAGAACGATCTGATTTCCGAAACATCGGAAAAGGAAAAGCTTTTCCGAAATCTGCTCCAACATCCAGCGATAAAAGAAATAAGGGGAAAAGGCCTGATGTTGGCCTTGATTTTTGAAGATATTGAAACCGCCAATCTTTTGATTGAAAAAAGTATGGAAGCCGGGCTTATTTTGTTCTGGCTCTTATTTGAGTCAAGGGCAGTTCGTATCACCCCCCCATTGACCATATCCGTTGAAGAAATCGAAAAAGGTTGTGGGCTAATTCTCAGAATTTTAGATGAAATGTAAAGTCCTTGTTAACTAATTTGTTGATAATATCGATAAGTTTTAAGCTAAAAGCTCGCCCAAACTACTACTTTTAAATCCGTAGTTCAATCAAGAAATTTTATGGCCTTAGAGTCAAACGAACGACCTGACGAACCCGTCGTCAAGTTCGAATCAATGCTGAAGACAGACGATATCTATTTCTTCGACGCCGAAGATTTTGAGGATATCGTGCACCACTATCTGAACAACGGGAAAATCTCCCTAGCGAAAAAAGCAATTAAAATAGGCCTACAGCAACACCCCGGCAATATCGAGCTCAAATTACTCGACGTCGAAGTGTTGGTCTTCGAGAACAATCTAGATGTTGCTGAAAAAATGTTGGACGAATTGCAACTATTGGATTCGAAAAACGAGGAAATCTACGTTCAGCGGGCAAATATATATTCCAAAAAAGACAATCACGAAGCAGCGGTCGCGCTATTGCAAAAGGCATTGGAACTGGCGACCAATGGTTTTGAAATACAATCGATGTTAGGAATGGAATATCTCTTTATGGATGATTTCAAAAAGGCCAAGGAATGCTTTATGAAGTGCTTGGATTTTGACGAGCAAGACTATTCCGCACTTTATAACGTGGTCTATTGTTTCGAATTTTTAGAAGATTACGATGGTGCGATTTATTACCTAAACGATTATTTGGACAGGAATCCGTATTGTGAAGTTGCTTGGCATCAATTGGGCAAACAATATGCGGCAAAAAAGTTGTATGCCGATGCGTTGACAGCTTACGACTTCGCAATTTTTTCTGACGACACCTTTATGGG
>QIJL01000584.1 GCA_003232435.1 Flavobacteriales bacterium
AAAAATTTTGCCTCGTTCTGCATCAAAAATAGGCCATAACAATTCTAACGACATATTTCAAAATAGTCTCTAAGTTACTGGCACAATAACGGATAAGCATTTTTTTAATAGCAATAGGCCCAAAAATGATGCTTTGAACAAGTTCATCGGAAATCATGAAATTATTAAGAAACAACCATTTGTAATTCGAGTTAATTGGTGTACATTTGCAGCCCGTTTAACGGGATTGAATTGTTTAATACAAAATATAAAAGTAGTGGATACATTGAGCTACAAGACGATTTCGGCAAATAGAAAGACAGTTGACAAACAATGGTTACTTGTTGATGCCGAAGGTGAAACTTTAGGCCGCTTGGCATCTAAAGTCGCTAAATTGCTTCGAGGCAAGCACAAACCTAATTTCACACCTCATGTTGATTGTGGTGATAACGTGGTTATTATCAATGCCGAAAAAATCAATTTGACCGGCAACAAGTGGGAAGCCAAGACTTATAAAAGATATACAGGTTATCCGGGAGGACAACGTTTTACTACCGCAACGGAGTTACTGGCCAAAAACCCAGGGCGTATTGTTGAAAAAGCCGTCAAGGGAATGTTGCCCAAAAATAGATTGGGTGCCGACCTTTTTAGAAATTTGAAAGTATATGTCGGTTCCGAACATGGTCAAGAAGCACAAAAACCAACTGTATTCAACCTAAAAGAATTTAAATAATGGAAACGATTCACAAAATAGGAAGAAGAAAAACAGCCGTGGCCCGTGTATACGTTTCAGCTGGTAAAGGAAATATTACGGTCAATGATAGAGAATTGAACGATTATTTCTCTACAGCGACACTTCAATATAAGGTTAAACAACCCTTTGCGTTGACCGAGACCGAAGGCAACTACGATGTTACGGTAAATGTATATGGAGGAGGAATCACCGGTCAGGCAGAAGCTGTTCGATTGGCCTTATCAAGAGTTTTATGTGAGGTGGATGCCGAAAACAGACTTTTATTGAAACCGGAAGGACTGCTCACAAGGGATCCAAGAATGGTCGAACGTAAAAAATTCGGTCAGAAGAAAGCTAGGAAGAAATTCCAGTTCTCTAAGCGTTAATTTATGCTGAACCTGCCTGTCGGCAGACAGGTTCATTTCAGCATCTTTTGAGTGTTTTTGGAATATTTTGTTTGAATTTCAGATTTTATAAATAGACCCTGAAACAAGTTCAGGGGTAACCCAAGTTCATTGAAAGTTTCCTTTTTCAAGGAAACAATTAAAAAATCCCGAAAGCAATTTATATTGGCGACTTAGATCAGGTAGACCCTGAAACGAGTTCAGGGTAAATTAGTTTAGCATCTAAATGTTGGAGGCTTCCCGAAGCAAGTTCGGGATACCACTTCGACATTGCTAATTCAAAAGAACGTAAACTAAATTTTAAAATGGCTAAAAAAGTCGAAGTAAAACAATTATTGGAAGCAGGTGTGCATTTTGGCCACCTAACACGAAAGTGGAACCCGAACATGGCGCCCTATATCTACATGGAGCGTAACGGAATTCACGTAATCAACCTTTACAAAACTATAGCTAAGTTAGACGAAGCTAACCAAGCATTGAGTAAAATTGCCGCCTCGGGCCGTAAGATTCTTTTTGTCGCAACCAAGAAGCAGGCGAAAGATATCGTTGCTGAAAAAGTGGCTAACGTTAACATGCCTTACATCACCGAAAGATGGCCAGGAGGCATGTTGACCAATTTCGTGACCATTCGTAAGGCGGTCAAGAAAATGGCAATGATCGACCGAATGAAAAAAGACGGTACGTTCAATACACTTTCCAAAAAGGAAAGATTACAGGTTGATCGTCTTCGTCAGAAGTTGGAGAAAAACCTAGGTTCTATTTCTGAAATGACACGTCTGCCCGGTGCATTGTTCGTTGTTGATACGATGCGCGAGCATATCGCTGTTAAGGAAGCCCAGAAATTGAATATTCCGATTTTTGCAATGGTCGATACCAATTGTGATCCAAAAGAAGTCGATTACGTAGTTCCTGCAAATGATGATGCATCGAAATCTATAGACATTATCATGACTTCGGTAACCAATGCGGTTGCAGAAGGGTTGGCAGAGCGCAAGAACGAAAAGCAAGAAAACAAGGAAGGTGAAGAACCTAAAACTGAGGTTGCAAAAGAAACTCCTGAGGCGGTAGTTGAGGCAAAAACTGAAGAAGTAGCGGCTGAACCAGAGGTAATTGCTAAAGATACTCCGAAGGAAAAAACCGAAGTCAAAGCTGTTGAAGAAAAGGCTGAAACCAAAGAGGAACCTAAGAAAGAAAAAGCCGCACCAAAGAAAAAAGCTGCCAAAGGTAAAGGCGACGATTTAACAAGAATAGAAGGCATCGGACCAAAAGCGGCCGAGGCCCTTACGAATGGCGGAATAGACACCTACGCAAAAATGGCCGGTTCAGATCCTGAAAAGATGAAAGAAATCTTAACCGAGGCAAGTTCTAGAATGGCACATCTTGATCCAACATCTTGGCCAAAGCAAGCCAAAATGGCGGCAGATGAAAAATGGGACGAATTGAAAGAATGGCAAGATAAAGCCAAGGGAGGTAAAGAATAGTTAATCTGAAAGCATAATAATAGAGATTCCCACCTTTACTGAAACGTGTTCAGCACAGGCGCGGGAATGACAATAAATAGTTTAAATTATGGCAAATATTACAGCCGCAGACGTAAATAAATTAAGAAAAACGACCGGAGCCGGAATGATGGATTGCAAAAACGCATTGGTCGAGGCCGAGGGCGATTTTGACAAAGCAATCGAAATCCTTCGTAAGAAAGGACAAAAAGTGGCAGCGAAAAGAGCTGACAGGGATTCTTCGGAAGGTGCCGCTATCGCAAAGGTAAACGATGCCAACACCGAAGGTGTGATCATCTCGTTGAACTGCGAGACTGACTTCGTAGCTAAAAATGAAGGTTTTGTAACCTTGGCCAGAGAATTGGCAGATTTGGCCCTAGGTCAAGGTAGCAAAGAAGATTTTTTGGCCGCCAGTTATAACGGAATGACCGTTCAAGAAAAATTGACGGAACAGACCGGGGTAATCGGTGAGAAAATCGAGATCGGTGGGTTCGCGAAATTGAATGCCCCGTTCGTAGGTTCATATATCCACGCTGGAAATAAAATCGCAACTTTAGTTGGACTTTCCGCTTCTGTTGATGGTGCTGCAACTGCTGCAAAAGATGTCGCCATGCAAGCGGC
>QIJL01000159.1 GCA_003232435.1 Flavobacteriales bacterium
GGGTGTCTTTATATTTTCCTCTTTGCTGAAGTAATAGTTGCCCATCCGAGGTAAAAAACCAAACATGCACTGTTTGATGGAAAAGCCCTTTCCGATGTGCTTCTGATTTTAGGGCAGTGCGTCTCGTCAAATTTCCTTCGGAATCTAAAATGTCGATGAGTTCGTCCATTTATAAACCTCCTTTTATGTCAATTCCGACATTGTTTGTCATTCCGAGGCACGAGGAATCTCTTCGACAGACTCCTCGTGCCTCGGAATGACAAACTAAAGACCACTAATCAAAATAACTAAAAGTCTCGCCTGACTTTATCGTCAATAAGGTCTCATAATACAACCGGATCACGTTTTCGACATCATCTTGATGTACCGTTTCGACAGTAGTATGCATATAGCGCAAGGGCAACGAAATAAGTGCTGATGCCACTCCACCATTGCTATATGCGAAGGCATCTGTATCGGTGCCTGTTGATCTAGAGGCCGCTAATCTTTGAAACGGAATCTTCTTTTTCTCGGCTGTCTCGATAAGACGTTCACGTAGTTTATTCTGAACGGCCGGCGCATATGAAATAACCGGGCCAGCTCCTATTTCGATATGGCCTTCTTTTTTCTTGTCGATCATAGGGGTGGTCGTGTCATGGCACACATCTGTGATAATCGCAACATTAGGTTTTATAGTCTCGGTTATCATTTGGGCACCTCGAAGCCCGATTTCTTCTTGAACCGAATTGGTAATATAAAGTCCGAAAGGTAATTTCTTTTTATTCTCCTTTAACAATCTTGCAACTTCAGCGATCATAAATCCACCGACCCTGTTGTCAAGGGCACGGCAAACGAATTTGTTTTTGTTCAGAATCTGAAATTCATCCGGGTAGGTAATGACACATCCCACATGAACACCCATTTTCAAGACTTCAGCTTTGTCCTTGGCACCTATATCGATACAAATGTTATCCGGTTTGGGCGGTTCTTCTTTCGCGCGATTTCTAGTATGGATCGCGGGCCATCCGAAAATTCCTTTTACGATTCCTTTTTTTGTATGGATGTTTACCCATTTTGATGGAGCGATTTGATGGTCACTTCCACCGTTTCTGATAACATAAAGCAAGCCGTCATCGGTAATATAGTTGACGTACCAAGAGATTTCATCGGAATGCCCTTCGATAACGACTTTAAATTCGGCTTTCGGGTTAACTACCCCGACAGCAGAACCATAGGTATCTGTGATGAAGGTATCGACATAGGGTCTCAGATATTCCATCCAAATTTTTTGCCCTTCCCATTCATAGCCGGTGGGAGCTGCGTTGTTCAGGTACTTTTCTAGAAAATCAAGTGACTTTTTTGTCAATATTTTTTTTACGCTCATTTAGGTCTGTTTAGTATACAAACTTAATCATATTCACGTTTAATTAATAATAACATGCTTGCATATTCGTTAACTTTGGCAAGGCAATTGCACTTAGTATTATATGAGAAGGAGAATTCTTTTAAGTATTTTTTGTTTGGTCGCAACTCTCGGCTTTTCGCAGGTCGAAGAGCAAACTTTAGATTCCGTTGCCGAGAAGCTTATTGTGATGGAAGGAGATTCAATTTTTCAGACCTCTATTTCGCTTGATGAAGTCTATGTCTTCGGCAAGTTGAAGTTCGAAAACTACAATGAAAAGCTGAAGTATTATATTCTAAGACGAAAGACCCTCAAGGTATATCCTTATTCAAAGTTGGCAGCGGAAAGACTGGTAGAATTAAATGATAGTCTAACCAAGATTACAAAAAAGAGACATCGTAAAAGGTATACCAAGAAGATACAAAAGTATATCGAAGGGGAGTTTTCGGAAGAACTAAAAAAGCTGACTCGTACCGAGGGGCAGATTTTGGTGAAGTTGGTTCATCGTCAAACTGGAATAACGGCATTCGAGCTCGTAAAAGAACTCCGTAGCGGGTGGCGGGCCTTTTGGTACCAGACGACCGCTAAAATGTTCAAAATCAGCATAAAGGAAGAATTTCATCCAGATCAGGTACATGAAGATTATTTAATCGAGGATATTCTTCAGCGCGCTTTTGCAGCTGATAGGCTTGTACGCCAGAAATCTGCTCTAGAGTATGATTATGCGGTGCTTACCAATAAATGGAATAAGGACGAGAAGGAAAAAAGATAATCAGGCCGCCTAATTTTATTCCCACCAGTGGGTTTAATACCCCGAAGCTCGCCTCGATAATTCTTTAAAGCGCTATTTTGACACGAATTCGGCCAATCTGCCTGTCGGCAGACAGGTCGGCGCAATTTCTTTCGCAAACTATTTTTGGAACTTGGAACTTGGTTTTTGGAATTTTAATGCCTCGTGGGCTTGCCCCGAGGTAGTTTAATATTCGCTTAGCAAAGGTTTCAAAGCTTTTCGCATTTTTAAATACCCGGCCCTGTTAGGATGTAGCCCATCCGAAAACAAAGATTCGTCTATTTCTTGTTCACTATTCAGAAAAACACCCCCGATGTTGGCATATTTTATCTTGAGGTCGGAGGCCAAGTTGACAATCCCTGCGTTTAAACTTTCTACTCTCTGCTCATTATCCCTTCTCGGAAGTATTCCCATTAAAATCAATTCGGCCTTTGGCTGGCGTGATTGAATTGCCTTCATCAATAGGCGTAGCCCGTCTATAATTTCTTTATCTGTGTTTAAATGCAGATTATTGGTGCCGATCATTACCAAAACCTGTTCGGCCGCAAACCCATCGAGTTCGCCGTGATATATACGCCATAACACATTTTCGATTCGATCCCAGCCGTAAGCTTGATTTCTTAGGCCCATAGGTGTGAAGTGGTCTTTCCAAGAAGCTTCTTCACGAACCAGTTCGGCCCGAGGCAAGCCTCCCCAAAAATGAACAATTGAATTGGCTAGAATCACTTTTTTGGGAGGTTCGGTTTGGTTCATTTCCAAAACCTCAAGATGTCGTTTTTCCCAGTCATAATTGTTGGGTTCTCGATATTGGGTTACCGGTCGGCTAGTGGATATTTTGCCGATAGGCTCTCTTAAGATGTTGCGAAGTTTCTTTTCATAGGCCTCTGCATAGTGCGCCATTCCCAAATCGTTGGGGTGGGTGCCGTCGACCATATCATCTAACTGCAAACCGATTTCATTGTAAGTCAGATAATGCAAATCTGTTATGCCCTCTTTTTGTAGTTTTTCAAAAGTGGATTTTTGAATTTTATTTACCCGTGTGTAGTAGCGCATTCTATCGGGATT
>QIJL01000200.1 GCA_003232435.1 Flavobacteriales bacterium
TGGTATCTTGACCCTCCGAAAATAGAGCCGCACACTGAGGGAGATCTTATTGGAAAAGTTTCAGAGGGAGCTTCGACCAATTTCAACGATATTTTTTTCAATCCGCATGCCCACGGCACCCATACCGAATGTGTCGGACATATTACTGAGGAATTCCATTCGGTAAACAAAAATTTAAAGCGGTTTTTCTTTCTGGCGGAAGTGGTAACCATTGCCCCTGAAAAGTATCAAGATGATTTTGTGATTTCGAGAAAGCAATTGCAATATGCCTTTGGTAATAAAAAAAGGGAAGCGCTGGTCATACGCACGCTTCCTAATTTAAAGGAAAAATTATCAAGGCAATATTCGAATACGAATCCGCCTTATTTATTGGAGCAAACGGCGGAACTTTTGGTCGAGAAAAATGTCGAACACCTTTTGATAGACCTTCCTTCGGTGGATAAAGAAAAAGATTCAGGTGCTTTGTTGGCACATCGCGCTTTTTGGAATGTCGAAGGGAAAATCAGAAAGAAAGCGACGATTACCGAATTCATCTTTGTACCGAATTCGATAAAAGACGGCACATATTTCCTCAATTTGCAGGTCGCTCCTTTCGAAAACGATGCAAGCCCAAGTCGCCCTGTTTTATATAAAATTTTGGAGGAATGAAAACTAGCCTGAAATTGGAAGAAGTTCTGATGTTCGTTTTGGGCATTTACCTCTTCAGCCTACTTGATTTTCAATGGTGGTGGTTTTTGGTGCTGATTTTAGCCCCCGATATCGGGATGCTGGGTTATGTTTTTGGAAATAAAACAGGTGCTTTTTTTTACAATGTTTTTCATCATAAAGGCATTGCCATTACCCTTTATTTACTAGGAGCGTATCTTTCGCTACCTTTATTGCAACTGGTCGGTGCCATCTTATTTGCTCACGCCTCGATGGACCGCATTTTTGGTTACGGATTAAAATATGATAAAGGATTCAAATACACCCATTTGGGCGAAATAGGAAAGTAGGATGGACGGTATTCTCGAAGTTTTTCTCGGACTTGTTTTAGGTGCAATAACCATGTATTGGCTTTTTTCCTTATTCCGAAAAAAGAAAAGCAAAGAGCTTACAACGCACCAATCAACGGTACTTCTTGAAAAGATCAAGAGTGTTTGCAAGTTGATCTCGGTTGAAGGCGATTTCGCCGAAATCTATAAATACGAGAATACCAAGGAACATTTTATGAGCTTGGTCAGCAGCAAGAAGAAGGCTTTGATCGTAATCAAGGCAAAGGCACAAATCGGCTACGACCTTAAAAAAGTATTGATACATGCCGATGACAGAAAAAAGAAAATAATACTGACCAATTTCCCGCAGCCAGAGGTGCTTTCTATCGAGCCCGAACTTGATTTTTACGATATCAAAAACGGACTCTTTAATTCGTTTACCCCCAATGATCTGACAAGTTTGAACCAAGAGGCCAAAAAGCATATCCTAGACAAGATTCCTGAAAGCGGACTCATGGAAACCGCCAGAAAAGAGGCGATCGAAGCGGTTTTGATTATGGAAAAAATTGTAGAAACCATTGGTTGGAAACTGGACTATTCAGCTTTGGAAATTGATGAAAAACAAAAACGCCTTTTTGAAAAATAATTACAAGCCGTCGTTGCGAATCATCATGGCGTTAGCCATTTGATGATGTGGCAATTCGTTAAATCTCTTGCTGAAATTCAACAATTGCCCGCCTGAATGCCAGCCCGACAAAGCCATTCTGGCGGGGAACGCCCGCCTGACCATATTCGGGCAGGGGCAGGCGTCGCTCCTCGCAATGACAAGCAAACAATGTATGAAAACTAGCTTCACTTTACTATTTCTAATGCTGGCCATTACGGGCTACAGTCAAACAGAGAATGAAATGAAAGAATTCAACTCTAATTTTGCACACACCGTTTATTTTTGGTTGAAGAATCCAGATAGTCAAGAAGATCGCATGGCCTTTGAAACTTCACTGAAGAAGTTTTTGAACAATTCGCAATTCGCAAAGACCAACTTCATAGGCACTCCACCCCAAGCGAGTAGAGATGTTGTTGACGGTTCATTCACCTATTCTTTGATCGTAACCTTTGAATCGGCGGAAGCGCAGAAGAATTACCAAGATGAGTCCCCACATAAATTGTTCGTGCAAGAATCTAGTGACCTTTGGTCGAAAGTAATTGTCTATGATTCACAAGGTATTTAATGTATGGTCGAATTTAGGTCAGCAACTGAAAATGATGTCGAGGCCATAGCTGCCCTTCATGCGAAAAGTTGGCAACAAAACTATCGTAATACCTTTAGCGACCATTTTCTTGATAATGAGGTAGTAGGCGAACGACTGTCCGTTTGGCGGCAACGGCTAGACGACCCACCCAATAATCAATTCGTTCACATTGCTGAGATTGATGGGTCTTTTGCAGGGTTTGTATGTGGCTACATCGACAATCATCCAGGATTTGGCACCTTGATTGACAACCTTCACGTAGATTCAGAATTCATAGGACAACGAATAGGAGAGCAACTTATGGTCAATACGGCAGCATTTTTAGCTAGCCGGGATGACGATGCCTCGATGTACTTGTGGGCACTGGTAAGCAACACCAAGGCCATAAAATTTTATGAACGGATTGGTGGGATGCCTGTTGAGACCGTAAACGATTTTGATATTGGAGACAGGGAAATCGTAAAGACCAGATACCGATGGTCTAATTTGAAATTTATTTTGAGTTTGAAGAACGATCGAAAAGCTGCAAATGAACATTGAAGAATTCAGACAATATTGCCTTGGTAAAAAGGGTGTCACAGAGGAATTTCCCTTTGACGGGCATACCTTGGTCTTTAAGGTCATGGGCAAAATGTTTGCCCTGTCGGGTTTAGAAAGGCTTCCTCCTCAGGTCAACCTGAAGTGCGATCCAGAGCGCGCTATCGAACTTCGTGAGGAATTCGATGACGACATTATTGCCGGTTACCATATGAGCAAGGTGCATTGGAATACATTGATGTTACAGAACCTTCCGCCAAAATTGATATTGGAATTGACGGATCATTCATACGATTTGGTCGTGTCTAAGATGACCAAAAAATTGAAGGCCGAATTAGCCACGTTGAAATAGAAATTGTAATCTAATTGTCAGGCTGAGCTTGTCTAAGCCTTTGATTTTCGCCTAATTATTATGACAAGTCAATTTGAACATATCATTTATAATCTAAAGGAATGTTTCGACGGCAAACCTCAAGTCAAGCTAAAACCTACGTATGATCCAATGCATCTTTTGCGCCATACCGTCGTTAAAAAATAATTGCGTAGCTACGGCTACGCAATTATTTTTTAACGACGGTATGGCGCAAAATCTACGATTGCCCTATACGTCATTTCAGCCTTGACTTGACACTGGTACGGAATTTCCATGATGGAAAAGTTGGATGCCATTCCTTGGGAAATCGTCAATGATGAAAAATACGAATCAAAGTCCATTGCGGTTTTGGTGCAGCATATTATCAACTGGCGGATTTTTCTTCTCAAAAAGTTGGACGGTGATGAAGATTATGATTTGAAAATCGATGGTCCCACGGATTGGACGGAAGTTCACATCAACAATCAAGAGGAATGGAAAGAATTAAAACAAGAGCTCCTTCAGACCCAAACCGAATTACTTGACAAATTATCCGAGGCTTCCGAAGAACTTTTAGAAAAGCCAGTACCAGGAAAAAATTATACTTTCTTACCGATATTGACCAGTATTTCACAACATGACATTTACCACTTGGGCCAGATTGCCATGCTCAATGCCA
>QIJL01000353.1 GCA_003232435.1 Flavobacteriales bacterium
AGAACAACTTCAATTAATACTTGAAAAAGATTTTGTCTGTATGGATGAGGTGATCGAGGATCAATCTGATAATTATCCCAATCCGAAAATGAGCACTAATTAAAATAGGCTAAATGCCTCGTTAACTTCAAAATAAATACCGTTTTGGCCATCTTTTCCATTGCCAATATCTAATCGTAACCAAGTATACTCCTGCTAAATGGAAATCCGAAATTTCTACCCCGAGGCTAGCTCGGGACAGGCTTGGTCTTTTTCCCCATACCTTCAGTTTACCCGCCGTAGGAGGGTTAAAATTTATCGCCGTCCCGAATTTACTTCGGGATGCTTTGCCAATGCGCCAGCTGGCGCGTTGGCAGGGAAAAATAAAAAGCGAAAAACCCGAAAAGAAATGTGCATTGAGTATACAGGTGAAAGGTAGTGTCAACACTCCCAAGGGATTCCTCACTTCGTTCGGAATGACAAAGGGGGGAGAAAGCACTTCGGCTGAATAGTTACAAATAAGGAGAGATATTTTTTTCGGTTTGCCAATATAGTTGGTTCTACCATCCATTAAAACGGAAGAAAAGTTCACTTGGTACGCGCTAAATTTTCAATCGCCGAAGTCCTTCATAGAGAGCAATACTTACCGCATTCGCCAAATTCAGACTACGAATATGTTCGCTATATATAGGTATTTTACAGAGTTTGTTCTGGTTCGAGGTAATAATTTCGCTGGGTAGCCCAACGGATTCCTTCCCAAAAACTAAAAACATATCATCTGTATAATCAATTGACCAATGATCTTGCGTTCCGTGACTAGAAAAATAAACTAGATGTTTGTTTTTATGGATGGAAAAAAAATCATCGACACTTTCATAGATAAAAAGGGATAAGTGTTTCCAGTAATCGAGTCCCGCACGTTTTAGGCGTTTGTCATCCAGCTCAAAACCGAAGGGTTTTACTAAATGCAAAGTAGAACCTGTAGCTAGTGCCAATCTGCCAATATTACCAGTATTATTGGGTATTTCAGGTTCGATAAGTACAATATTGAATCTCATTTATTTTTGTATTGATTTAAGATACAACCGTTCTACTTTTTCTCTGGCCCAAGGTGTTCTGCGCAAGAATTTCAAGCTTGATTTAATCGATGGCTCGCTTTTAAAACAGTTGATGTTCACGAAAGATGCCAATTCGCCCCAAGAATAAATTACGGTGAGCTGTTCGAGAAGCTTTAAAATGAAAAACTCCGGTAATCAGCCGGAGTTTATTCATCAATCAAAAAACGAACAGTCATGATAAACTGTTGTTACGGTGTACAAAATACAATTAATATGCCAAAAATGCAATTTCGTCCATTTTAACAGGCTGTATCTTGTCCCGATAGCTATCGGGATCCTATCCGAGATAGGTCTTTAGAATCTTACTTCTAGAGGTGTGTTTTAACCTACGAATCGCTTTTTCCTTGATCTGGCGAACTCTTTCCCTTGTAAGATCAAAGGTTTCCCCGATTTCTTCCAAAGTCATCGAATGTTGACCGGCCAATCCGAAATAAAGACGAATTACGTCGGCTTCCCTTGGTGTCAAGGTTTCCAAAGCGCGTTCGATTTCGGTACGCAATGATTCGTGCAGCAATTCCTTATCAGGGTTCGGCGATTCCCCACTACGAAGTACATCGTAAAGGTTTGAATCTTCGCCGTCGATCAATGGGGCATCCATAGATACGTGGCGACCTGAGTTTTTCAATGATTGTTTTACATCCTCAACGGTCATATCCAATTCTTTTGCGATTTCCTCGGCCGAAGGCATACGTTCGTGTGCTTGCTCCAAAAAGGCAAAAGTCTTGTTGATCTTATTGATTGATCCAATTTTGTTCAATGGCAAGCGAACGATACGCGATTGTTCGGCCAAAGCCTGCAAAATTGACTGACGAATCCACCATACGGCATAAGAGATAAATTTAAAACCCCTTGTTTCGTCGAAACGTTGTGCGGCCTTGATCAGACCAAGGTTGCCCTCGTTGATCAAATCAGGTAAAGTAAGTCCTTGGTTTTGGTACTGCTTGGCAACCGATACCACGAATCGAAGATTGGCCTTAGTCAGTTTTTCAAGAGCGGTCTGGTCGCCTGCCTTGATACGTTGTGCCAATTCTACTTCTTCATCTGCTGTAATCAAGTCTACTTTGCCGATTTCTTGCAAGTACTTGTCCAAAGATGCGGTCTCCCTGTTGGTGACCTGTTTTGTAATCTTAAGCTGTCTCATGTAAGTAAATTAAGTTCAAATTGCATAGACTGCATATACTTATACGTAAAAAGGATGGAAATGTTACAAAAGAGGCAAAAAAACTTGGAATATTAGTTGAATAGCATAAAAAAGCCCCATCTGCATATCGGCAGATGGGGCTATTACTAAATTATTGCGATTTAAAGTCTAATCCCTTCTCGGTTTGCGATCGCGGTTATCGCGACGATCGTTTCTTCGATTATTATCTCTTCTAGGAGCTCTTTCAACATAACCTTCCGGTTTTTCCAATAACGCCTTGCGCGAAACCTTGTCTTTGCGAGTTCTAGGATCAGTACCCATGTACTTGATATCGAATACATCGCCCATGTTGACTACATCTGAAACATTTTCGGTACGCTCCCATGCCAATTCCGATACGTGTAACAATACTTCGTTGCCCGGGGCATCTTGGTATTCTACAACTGCACCGAAATCAAGCATCTTGATAACCTTCACTTCGTAAACGCTACCGACTTCAGGTTTGAACATCAAGGAATCGATTTTTGCCAATACGGCATCGATACCAGTTTGATCGGTTCCTAAAATTTCGACAATGCCTTCTTCGGTCACAGGATCTTCATTGATAACGATAGTTGTACCTGTTTCTTTTTGAAGTTCTTGAATGACTTTTCCACCAGGGCCAATAAGAGCACCGATGAATTCATTAGGAATAATTTTTGTCACCATTTTCGGAGCGTGTGGTTTCACATCCGCCGCAGGCACAGCAATAGTATCTGTCAACTTCGTTAAAATGTGCAAACGACCATCTCTAGCTTGCTTTAATGCATTTACTAGAATTTCGTAAGACAATCCCTTTACCTTAATATCCATCTGGCAAGCGGTAATACCATCGGCAGTACCTGTTACTTTAAAGTCCATATCGCCCAAGTGATCTTCATCACCAAGGATATCGGAAAGAACAGCATATTTTCCAGAATCTGCATCGGATATCAATCCCATTGCGATACCCGAAACTGGTTTTTTCAATTGAACACCAGCATCCATCAAAGCCATTGTACCAGAGCAAACGGTAGCCATAGAAGAAGAACCGTTAGATTCCAATACTTCGGAAACCACACGAACAGTATAAGGGCAGTCATCAGGTACCATTCCTTTTAAGGCACGCTGGGCCAAGTTGCCATGACCTACTTCCCTTCGAGAAGTACCCCGGATAGGTCGTGCTTCCCCAGTACAAAAAGGAGGGAAGTTATAATGCAGATAGAACGTCTCTTCGCCTTCGTAAGATGGCATATCGATTTTATTTGCTTCTCTTGAAGTTCCCAAGGTTACCGTAGCCAGTGCTTGCGTTTCCCCACGGGTAAAGATTGCCGAACCGTGCGTTGATGGAAGGTAATCTATCTCGCACCAAATCGGGCGAATCTCATCGGTCTTACGACCATCTAATCGCTGCCCTTCATTTAGGGTCAGGTCTCGCACTGCCGCTTTTTCGGCTTTGCGGTAGTAGTCGGAAATCAAATCTCCTTTTTCTTCCAATTCTTCTTCGGAATAGGTTGCTTTGATTTCATCTTTGATCGCTGCAAAGGCTTCGCTTCGCTCGTGCTTCGCGGAACCGGCTTTGGCCACCGCGTACACTTTATCGTAAGCCAAATCGTGGATTTTCTTCTCCAGCTCCCCGTCTTCGGCATCTTGCTCGTATTCGCGTACTTCCTTTCTTCCGAAGGCGTCGGCCAGTTTCATTTGGGCATCGATCTGTTTTTTAATGGCCTCGTGGGCGAATTTGATGGCCTCGACCATATCCTCTTCTGAAATCTCATCCATTTCGCCTTCAACCATCATTACAGAGTCAGCAGAAGCACCTATCATCATATCAAGGTCTGATTCTGCTAACTGCGCTCTTGTCGGGTTGATGACGAACTCACCATTAATACGACCGACTCTCGTCTCGGAAATAGCACATTCGAATGGAAAATCCGATAGTTGAATCGCTGCCGACGCGGCCAAACCGGCCATGGCATCTGGCATAACGTCTTCGTCATGCGACATTAATTGGATCATTACCTGGGTCTCGGCGGTATAATCCTTTGGGAAAAGCGGGCGTAAAACACGGTCTACCAGTCGCATGGTCAATACTTCGCCATCGCTGGGCCGGGCTTCCCTTTTAAAGAATCCGCCGGGATATCGGCCGGAAGCCGCAAATTTTTCGCGATAGTCTACAGTAAGGGGTAGAAAAGGCAAATCCTTTTGCTCGTAGTTGGAAACTACCGTACATAACAACATACATTTTCCTGATTGTACAACAACAGAACCATGTGCCTGCTTTGCCAATTTTCCTGTTTCGATGGAAATTTCCCTTCCATCACCGAGGTCAATGACCTCTTTAAATACTTTTGGAATCATAAAATCGATTTTTACCCGATATAATTTCGGGATTTCGTTAAACAATGGTCATCCGGATGTTGAGACCGGAAGGTTGTGTTGTTGTAAGTGCCAGTGGCACTTGACCAATGAAAAACTGTGTGCAGCTTTTTGAGTATGCCTTGAACAAAATGGACAAGGGCTTGATGAAAAACAGGGCCGGAATTTTCCAGCCCCATAAATAATTTATTTTCTGATATTCAGATCTTTGATAAGCTCACGATATTTGACAATATCTTTTTTCTTCAAATAATCAAGAAGACTTCTGCGCTTACCCACCAATCGAACTAGCGAACGTTCTGTATTGTAATCTTTGTGGTTGTTTTTCAGGTGTCCCGTCAAATGGTCGATGCGATGTGTGAACAACGCCACCTGTCCTTCGGTAGACCCGGTATTCTCTACTTTTCCGCCGTGTTTCTTAAAGATTTCGGCTTTTACTTCCTTGGTTAAATACATTCCAATATTATTTAAATGATTTTTATGTATTGAACTCGTCTTGGGCTCCGCTATTAGCTGTAAAATAATCATCTTGTCTTCTACTTTCCTCTTTTTCTCGTACCGTCCGCCAAAGGCGGACACTACTCAAAAAACACTTCACTAGAAAACAAAAGCACAATCTTTCGCTTAAATACCGGAGCCCAAGAAGAATTCCAATCGTTTTTCGATCAGCGCGCAAATATAGCACTAATATGCATTTTTCGTAATAGTAATGCACTTTTTTTAAGTCTTAGTTCAGTACTGTCCGGTTAAAGACGTAAGACCGCTTACTTCGACACGCTCAGCACAGGTCACTACTAGATATAAGACGTAAGACTAAATTGCAGCTATTTGAAAATCAATAGCTCTACCAGGTGATTTCTTAGCTATCCCTGAAGGTTGTAT
>QIJL01000442.1 GCA_003232435.1 Flavobacteriales bacterium
ATGGCGCTGACCTATTTCGGAATAGCATTCGCAACATTCATTATCGTTGCCGTAAGCAATGTCTTTCATATCTCATTGCTAAGTCTAGGCAGCGAGTATACAACTGCCAGTGGCACCAATACCGATTATTTCAAGACATTGGGGCTGATGGGCTATGAGGCCTATTATGCGCTGCACTTTCTAATGCTGGTTTTATATGCTGTCGGGGAAATAGTTTTGTTTTATTTTTTCTTGAAAACCGGGCTATTGCCAAAATGGCTCGTGGCTTGGGGAATCTTGGCCAATTGTGTTGTTTTTATAGGGGGAGCCTTGCAATTGTTCGATGTTCCCGTATCGTTCTACCTTTTTATGCAAAATGGCATCTTTGTGCTCAGCTTAATTATTTGGCTGCTGATCATGGGGTTCAGGCCCATAGAATTACCACAAAAGGAATAGGGATTGTCGGTAAAGGAGATTTTAGAATTTCGGCTTAGGCCATTTTAGCTCTGTTTCTCTTTGTAGTAAAAGACAACGCCTTTTTAACACGGCTGTTAGCCCTTCTGTACAAACGAGCAACTTCAGTATTCTTTTCAGTACTAACTTCATCGACGATAGTTTCGCTAACGATGCTCATTTCAATAGTCTGAACCTTTACTTCTTCAGTTGTGTTCTGAGCTTGAGCGGCGATTCCGATAAAGATGATAAAAATAAGAGTTGCGATAGCTTTCATGACTTGGGGTCTTTATATAAAAACGCCGTAAGCCCCATTATACAGGAGTTTGATTCGCTTAACGTGCCAAATACTCGTTAAGGGACAAAAGCTCGGATGAAGTGTAAAAAAGCCTCGATAACGGTGTTCGACCCCTAGAACACCTTACCGAAAAAAGGTGTATTTCGCCCGAAAAAAGCAGTTTGAAAATAGCAATACAATAGGGTTTATGCATAAATTGCCGTTCTTGCACCATTCTACGCCCGTTCACTATGAATATCAGGTACTTGTTTATTTTTATTTTGCTAACAATATCCGCTGAAATATATGCCCAAACTCCTGTTCAGGCCTATTTTGATTGGGCGGAGATGCCTTTTTCCAAAGAGGAATTGGCCGAGCGGAGGCAAAATCTGTTTGATTCCCTAAAGGATGAAGGAAAATCTGGTTCAGTTGTGATTCCTGCTATGGATGGCTTTTCATACGGAGAGACCTTCCGGCAATCGGATGATTTTTATTATTTCACGGGACTTGAACTCCCAAATAGCTTATTGGTGTTGGATGTGACGGATAATACTGCGGTGGTTTATGTTCCTGAGCGGGATAAAAGGTTCGAAAGTGCGTCGCGGCCCAATGATTTTCCGGGGATGCCTTTGTTGGAAGACAATTCAATTTCCTCAAAATCAGGACTTTCCCTCAAGAATATTGCTGAATTCGATGCTTTTTTGGCCGAAAAGTCGAAAAATGGAAGCACCATTTTCGTCAATTCCAACAGACCGGGAGAAATTATTTATGGCACGAACGACTATATCGCCACTTTTTCGCCCGTACAACAACTTTTAAGGGCATTACGGTCCAAATACAAAGGATTCAGCTACGAAAACAGCTACGAGGCCATAGCGAAGGTGCGAATGGTCAAATCCGCTGCGGAAATCGAAATTATGCGAAAATCGACCCAAATCAATGTAGAAGGCATTAAAACCGCGGCCAAGGCAATAAGGGTCGGTGTCGATGAACGATATTTGGAAGGTGTTTTAGAAGGAAATTATAAGGTCAACGGTGCCCAACGACTGGCATTTGGCTCGATTATCAAGTCCGGACCCAATTCTTTATGGCCCTGGCGTATACTGGCCACCCATTACGACCGTCGCAACCGGAAGCTTGAAAACGGAGACCTTGTCATTTTTGATGTCGGGTGTGAATACGACCAATATGTTAGCGATGTAGGGCGCACCTTTCCCGTTTCAGGTGAATTTTCAGATCGTCAGCACCAAATTCTAACGATGGAAGTCGGTATCGCAGACCAGATTATCGATTTTATCAAGCCGGGGATTACTTTTGCAGACCTAAGGAAGTTGTGCGATAGTATCATTCCTTCGGAAGCAAAGCCCTATATGCAAGCAGGGCTGTTCTTCGGACATCATTTAGGACTTTCCACGGGCGATCCGAACCTATCGGAGGCAAAATTGCAACCCGGAATGATCTTTACCGTTGAACCTTGGTATTACAATCACGATGAACAAATATCCGTTTTTACAAGATTTACCCCGAACCCCCGATGATCTTGAAAAATTGATGAGAGAATAACTAAACTACTATCGGCTAAAGACCGATAGGTTTTGACACCGACTAAAGTTCAACCAATTCTCTTATCGCTTTGCGCATTTCGCTTTACGCTTTTTCGTATGGCGTATGGCGTATGGCGTATGGCCCTGCCGGCGAGGCAGGTAAAGGCGAGGGATTTTCTCTCAGAATGATACATTAAGAAAGAATGTCAACATTTGAAATAGATCGACTAGACCATGTCGCGATAAGAGTAAAAGACATGGATGCTTCCGCCGAGTGGTACAAAAAGGTTTTGGGCCTTAAAAGGTATCAATTGGATAAATGGGGCGAATTCCCTGTTTTTTTGCTTTCCGGAAAAGCCGGAATAGCATTATTTCCCGCAAATTTGGAGCATCCGGAGCTAGATTCGGACTCGAAGAATGTGAAGATCGACCATTTTGCCTTCCATGTAAGTAAAGAAAACCTAGAAAAGGCCCTGGAACACTATAAGAAATTGGGGCTGGAGTACAGTTTTCAGAACCATTTCTACTATCATTCCCTATATACAAAGGATTTGGACGGACATACGGTAGAATTGACCTCTTTGGTGGTCGATGAGCAATCGTTTTTTAAGGAGGATAAATAAAAAAAACTTGAAACCGACTATCCCTGTCTGGCAGGCAGGCAGGCTCGAGGCCCGTCCGACCGGCACGGGCGGGCATAGAGGTACTTCGGCAAGCTCAGCAGAACTATTTCGCCGGTCTCATCCCGAAGAAATTTCGGGACGGAAATTTTGTGTTTTGCCTCACCCGTCCCGATAGCTATCGGGAGCGAAAAGGCAGTTCCGACCTCTCCCAAGGAGAGGTGAATTTGTAAGCCCCGAGGCAGAGCCTCGAGGAATTCTATAGATTAAATATACCATATGAAGGAGGCCCAATTTGCAATCCCAGAAGTGCTACGACCCTATGTGAACAGCATCATGGTTATGGAAACCGATAATCCCCAGGCAAAGACCAGTGTGCCGTTATATGCAGATGGATATCCTGGCATTATGTTTCAACAATCGACGAACGGCCTCTATTTGCTTCCGAAAGGGAAAAAACTCTCCGAATTGTTTTTATACGGCCAGACGCTATATCCCGCTTCCTTGGATGTAGCAGGTCCGTTTAGCTTTATCGTTTTTCAATTGTACTCTTTTGCTTCCAAATACCTGCTGGATGTTGACCCACGCGAACTGAACGACGAATGTTTTGACTTACTGCAATTAGTGCATGTCGATGTGGAATTCTTCGCCAGACAACTAAGGACAACAACTATTTTTGAAGAAAGGGTCGAGATCGTTACCCAATTGATGTTGCAATTGGTCGCTCACTATCAGGTACGACAAGACGATCGCATTCAAAAGGCCATTTCGATCATCCTTGAAAATAAGGGCCAATCGAGTATTTCTGAAGTGCGGGATCAAGTATTCGTGACCGAACGTACTTTTGAACGGCAATTCGTTGCACAGGTGGGATTGATGCCCAAGCAATTCGCCAAGATCATTCAGTTTAAAAGTTCATTGAAACAACTTACCGAAGAAAACTATGATCAATTGCTCGATATAGGCTTTGATAGTGGCTTCGCCGACCAATCACACTTTATCAGAAGTTTTAAAAAATATACGGGCAAGACCCCTACGGAGTTCATCGGCCAAGGAGCCGGCTAATTGTGTTTTGTCGGTTTTGTTCTATTTCTGCTTGCCTAACACTGGTACTTTTACTCTATCAATCAGACCCTGGCCTTCGACGAGTTTATCTTGAGCGCAGCCGAAAGGCTCAGGATGACAGTTCAGGGTAAAAAACATAAAAATCATGAGAGTAATCGTATTCGGTGCCACGGGCACCATCGGAAAACATTTAATCGGGCAAGCTCTGGAACAAGGGCATCATGTCACCGCCTTTTGTAGAAATGTCCAAAAACTTAAAGAATTTAAACACTTAAGGCTTTCGACAATCAAGGGCAATGTATTGGAGCCCAAGGATGTCTCACAGGCCATCAAAGGCCAAGAGGTAGTTTTTGTCGCCTTGGGCTCTGGAAAGAACCGCAAGAGTACGGTACGTTCGGCAGGCACCAAAAACGTCATCGAGGCCATGAAGGCCCATGGGGTAAAACGTCTGATCTGTCAAAGCACCTTAGGCGCAGGGAAAAGTTGGGGCAATCTTAATTTCTTTTGGAAGCACATCATGTTCGGTTGGTATTTGAAGAACGTCTTTCAAGACCACGAACTTCAAGAGCAGTATGTGATGCAAAGCAATTTGGATTGGACAATCGCCCGCCCCGGTGCCTTTTCGGATGGTGCACATACCGGAAACTACCGGCACGGCTTCCCGACGAATGATAGAAGTGTAAAGCTCAAGATTTCACGCGCTGATGTGGCCGACTTCCTTTTAACACTGGAACCAACCGATTGCTACCTGCACCAAACTCCGGGACTATCCTATTAAACCAAAGACCATGCGAACACAAACGATCATACTTATTTTGGCGACCCTTTCGACGGGTATCATGGCCGGTCTCTTTTTTACCTGGTCGAATACAGTGACTACCGGAATCGGTAGATTGAACGATCTGGAATATCTAAGGGCTTTTCAGTCGATGAACCGGACGATATTGAATCCCGCCTTTTTTCTTGCATTTTTTGGCCCTGCCCTGCTCCTGCCCCTATCGTCGTATATGCATTTCAAATCGTTGCCTAATTATTTGTTATGGATGCTCCTGGCGGCCAGCCTGCTATACCTCATCGGTGTGATCGTTGTTACCATTGCCGGAAACATTCCCTTAAACAATGTTCTGGAAGGAAGTGCTTTGGACGGATTTTCTTTAGAGGATGCAAGATTGCTGCGCGATAAGTTCGAAGATAGATGGAATTCCCTGAATTGGATCCGTACCTATTGTTCTTTGGGAGCTTTTCTTCTGTTGATTGTGGTTTGTACTATAAGGAACAATTGACCGAAAGCGCTTAAGCCATTTTAGCTCTGTTTCTTTTTGTAGTGAAAGACAAGGCCTTCTTAACTCGAGAGTTAGAACGTCTGTACAAACGAGCAACTTCAGTGTTCTTTTCGGCAGCGACCTCTTCAACGATAGTTTCGGTAGCGATGGTCATTTCGATAACGGCGACCTTAACTTCTTCAGTTGCAGTTTGAGCTTGTGCAGCTACTCCGATAAAAAGAACAAAAATTAAAGTTGCGATAGTTTTCATGACTGTGCGTTTTATATATATAAAACGCCACAGTACTCGTTAAGCGGCAAAACTTCGGACAAAGTGTAAAAAAGCTCCGATAACGGTATTTGAACCAAAAACACCTTGCCGAAAAAAGGTGCATTTAATCGCTAAAGATTAATGACAACAAACAAAAACTTCATAAATAGGTCCTCCTTAGCGCCTGCTAAACCATATCACAAACCCTGTGATGGGCAGAGAAGCCATTACCA
>QIJL01000201.1 GCA_003232435.1 Flavobacteriales bacterium
TGATCGGGTTTCTGAAGAAGAGATTGCTCCGGTCTATGCGCAGGCTTTTGGGCTGGCCCTGCAAGAGAGCGAGGGGCCACTCATTAATTTTAGGCGGGGTGAATTTGTCTTTGGCAAAGAAACCATCGCGCGTCGCCACCGTTTTGTCAGCTTGACGATCATTGTTTTATTTCTGCTGGGATTGATGGGCGCAGATCTTTATTTGCATTATCAAAAAAAGGAAAATCGCTATCAGAGCTTGAAAAGTGAGGTCCGGATGGCCTTTACCGAAATTTTCCCCAATGTCAGAAATGTGGTGAATGAATTGGCTCAAACCCGAACGGCCATCAGTGAACGTCAAAAGACCGGGGATTTTTTAGGGGTTCACGCGCGAAGCCCGCTCCAGGTCTTGAGTGACATTACGGCAGCCATTCCCGAAACGATTACGATTGATGTCTTCAATCTGGTGATTGACGACGGGAGTGTGCGTATTCAGGCCCAGACCGACTCCTTTGAGTCGGTGGATCGTATTCGAAGTGCCCTGCTTGCGACAAACCAATTTAAACAGGTTTTAAACAGGTAGAGATGAGTGACGCGAAGGTTGCCGCGAATAAGGCCCATGTGCGGTTTCGGATTAAGATGGCCGTAAGAGATGCGGAGTCCTTGCTAAAAAAGTGATCGCCACAGAAATAAGGGGAGTAAAACAGCACATGAGCTGTTTTGATATAGCTTCTTTGCTCCAGAACAAAGGCCTAAATATGAACCAGCCATTACTATTTGAGAATATGGAAGAAATAAGTTTGTCGGTAAATGATGTGGCAAGCCAGCTCAAAGTATCGACTGCGTCGGTTAGAAACTGGCTCAAGACAGGGTATCTCAAGCAAATTAACCCTCACCGCATTTCGAGGAGCTCTTTTGAGTATTTTAAAAATAATGTAGCTGGATTTGAAAAACTAAGGAGCAGAGCGAACAAGTCATTAAAAGATAGACACGACCATGAAAAATTACAGAGGAAATTTCAGAATCTGCTCAAAAAAAACAATCTTGAACTACAGGATATCGGGACTCAATATGAAACATCCCTCTCTGATTCGTACAGAAATAAGGAAGGGATCTATTATACTCCAGTTGAGATTACGGAGCGATTTTTTCGATATTTGCCGGAAAACACCACAGGTTTGTCTTTTTGCGACCCCTGCTGTGGTTCTGGAAACTTCATTATGACCGCGATTGCGAAAGGCTTTAAACCCGAAAATATCTATGGTTACGACACAGACCCTGTTGCGGTTACGGTGACAAAAGAAAGAATCTTTAAACGTACAGGGTACAAAACAAATCAAATAATCTACCAGGACTTTTTAGAATCCACGCTTGAGCACGACTCTCCCTATTTTGATGTCATTCTCACAAACCCGCCCTGGGGTAAAAAAATCAATAAAGAACAGAAGAAAATATATGCTCATATTTTTTGTGCGGGAAAAAGTTTGGATACAAGTTCCTTGTTCTTTTTTGCGGCTTTGTCACGACTAAGAGCGGGTGGGGTTTTAGGTTTTTTATTGCAGGATGCTTTTTTCAATGTGGCTTCTTTTGAAGATGTTCGAAAACAGGCCCTGTCTTTCAGACTAAAGGCATTGTTGGATTTTGGAAAACCATTTAAGGGCTTATTAACAAAAGCAAAAGGAATTATTCTTCAGCAAAAAAAAGCCCCTATTGAAAACCATGTAGAGTGCGAAGTAAATAAAGAAACTGCTCTGAGATTACAAGATTCTTTTAGTCGAAACCCTAAGTCGATATTGAACTTTTCGTGCACTTCAGAAGCATCAGAAGTCATTGAATATTTGTATCAACAAGAACATGTCACACTATCAGCTCAAGCGAGCTTTGGTCTTGGCATCGTGACAGGCAATAATAAAAAATTCTGTATTGGTGTGCAAAAAAAGGGTTATCTTCCGGTTTTAAAAGGAACAGATCTCCATAAGGATGGCATTGACGCCCCTTCAAATTTTATTCCTGGGGATTTGTCGCTGTATCAACAAGTCGCCCCCAAAAGTCTCTTTTTGTCGAAAGAAAAATTGATCTATCGTTTTATTTCTTCTGACTTGGTTTTTTATCATGATTGCCAGCAACGGTTTTTCTTGAATAGCGTTAATATGCTTGTCCTGGGAAATGATTTCCCCATCAGAGCCAAACAACTGGCTCAACTCCTCAATAGTCGAGTGATTAATTGGCTTTTTAAGTCGATTTTTGAAACACATAAAATCCTTCGGTCTGATATTGAATCGCTTCCAATATACACGAGGTATTTTGATCACCATTCCGCGTTTAAGGAAGTGTCATTTTTAAACTATTTGGGTGTAGAAGAAGACCACAATGGAGCTTTCAGAATTAAAAAATAGAATCTGTAATTGTTTTGCGGGGGAGCCCGAAGACCTCCAAAATATCTTGCAGATCATTGACGAAGATCAAGCCGTCTTTCCATTTAGTGAGTTTGAGCATCTCATTTGTCAATTGATGGAAATAAACGAATTGACCTTTCAGCAATACATGGAGATACGATCAGAATATATCAATGAAAACCCAAATTTATGGATATTTGAGATATCTGCACCACGAGGGTTTGGTGAAAAATTTGCGCAAACATATGTTCACGGAAAATGTCCAGAATTAAAGAAGCCATCAAAAAAATTGGACTCCGATTATTCGGGACAATACGATATGTGGCTTGATGGCATAAGAATAGAAGTGAAAGCTTCCAGGGCTGTTGATAGTGGGAGTTCTGAGCCGCTGTACATAAAAGCGCTTGCTCGAAACACACATAAACCCTATTTGATGAACTTTCAACAGTTAAAACCACAATGTTGCGATGTGTTTATTTGGGTTGCTGTATTCAGAGATGAAATAGTCATTTGGATCATGAATGCTAAGGAAGTGCTCAATAACCCACAGTTCTCTGTGGGGCAGCACCGTGGGAATCGTGGTAATGAAGGACAATTACACATAAAGCATGACAATATTCAGGTTCTAGACAGATATGAACTAAAAGACAATGACCTGGGAGAGTTCATTAGAGATGCAGCAAAACGCTATTAGCTCAGAAGAAAGACAGCTAACAAAGACATCAGTGGTAGACAATAAGGAAAACAATGGAAAAGAGCGGGGTTTTGGGGCGGATTGATCAGTTTTTGATTCGTCTTTCCACACGGGAAAAATGGATGTTGGGCGGTGGCGGTTTTATCGCAAGTTTTCTTATCATTTTCTTTTTCCTCATTGATCCAACCCTGGAACGCATGAAACAATTGGATAGCTTGATCCCTCGGAAAGAACGTGACTTGACTGAACTCATGGGCTTAAAGCAGTCATTTCAGGGCGTCTCGAAAGAAATTGAGGCCATTGTGCATGCGCTTCCAGAAGAAAGCAGTTTTTCAGCCCTCTCCTTTCTTGAAGAACATGCGGCAAAAAATCGGATCAAAGGCAACATTGCTTTTATCCGGCCACTGGCTGCACAGGAACACTTGTCGCGATACCGGGAGGTTCCAGTTGAAGTCAAGGTCGAAAAGGTTCGGCTGTCTGAAATCATCCCTTTTTTAGCTGCACTTGAAAACAGCAAGAATCGTTTGCGTATTAAGCGGCTTTCTATGAAAACACGGTTTTCGAATCCAGATTTGATGGATGTTACCTTCCTGGTCCTTTCTTATGAAAAGGTTGCTTCCT
>QIJL01000310.1 GCA_003232435.1 Flavobacteriales bacterium
ATCGTTCATCTTATGGGCCTATTGCTGCTCTGCAATGGTTTTTTTATGCTTTTGGCGACCTTGGTCAGTGGTATCTATAATGACGGGGTAACTTTTAGTATTCTAATAGCAGCTATTACCACTTTGTTCATTGGAGTGCTTGCAATGATCTACACGCGTGGTCACAGAAAGGAAGTCAAAAAAAAAGAGGGATATATTATTGTTACATGCGGTTGGTTGGTTATGTCGGCCTCAGGAGTTTTACCGTATTTGTTTTCTGGGGCGATACCAGATTTGACCAATGCTTTTTTTGAGACCATTTCTGGATATACCACTACCGGAGCGTCAATTTTGGATGATATCGAAGCCCTACCGGAAGGTATTCTTTTCTGGAGAAGTCTGACACATTGGATAGGGGGTATGGGTATCATTGTATTGGCCGTTGCCATCTTGCCGTTATTGGGAATCGGGGGAATGCAATTGTTCGCGGCCGAAGCACCAGGGCCTAATGCCGACAAATTACATCCGCGAATCACCGATACGGCAAAACGCCTATGGCTTATTTATGTCGGATATACCTTGGCGGAAACCTTGCTTTTGAAATTAGCGGGAATGCCTTTTTTCGATGCGATCAATCACTCGTTGGCCACGCTTTCAACAGGAGGGTTTTCTACAAAAAATGCCAGCCTTGCCTTTTGGAATGACCAACCATTGATACAGTATATTATTATTTTATTCATGTTCTTGGCAGGAAGCAATTTCGTGCTGAGCTATTTTGCCTTTAAAGGGAAGGTGCAGAAAGTGCTCAAAGATGAGGAGTTCAAATTTTACAAAGGTTTTATCATTGGTTTTACGATTATCGCAGCTCTTATAATCTATTTCCGTGCGAACGTTCCTATTTCTGATTTTCATCCCATGGTCTTGGGAGGGGCAGAAAGTGCCTTTCGACATGCACTTTTTCAAGTTGTTGCCGTAGTAACGACTACAGGTTTCGTGACGGCCGATTTTACGAGTTGGACACCCTTTCTGACGATTTTTTTCTTCGGATTGATGTTCCTTGGTGGTTCAGCAGGATCGACCTCAGGAGGCATAAAGGTCATGCGCCATCTACTTATAATAAAAAATGGGCTTTTGGAATTTAAGCGTACCCTGCACCCCAATGCGGTAATTCCGGTAAGATATAATGATAGAACGGTCTCCGAGCATATTATCTATAACATTATCGGCTTTTTGGTGCTCTATATGCTGTTATTTATTATCGGTGCTTTGGTGTTGGCGGCGCTAGGCCTTGACTTTGTCTCGGCCATCGGCGGAGCGGCCTCGTCGTTGGGCAATGTGGGCCCTGCTTTGGGTAGCCTTAACCCGATGAGTAATTATGCATCATTGCCAGCTTTTGGAAAATGGTGGTGTGGCTTCTTAATGCTCTTGGGTAGATTGGAACTCTTTACCGTACTGATTTTACTGACCCCTTATTTTTGGAAGCGGACATAGTTCGGAATTTAGACCTGACAGGTTTTCCTCCTACGGCGGACAGGTAAAAACCTGTCGGGTCTTGTTTTATAAAACCCCCTTAATCCTTTCCACCGCTTCCCTCAACTCTTTTTCAGAAGCGGCGTATGATATACGTATACAATTACCATTTCCAAATGCATCGCCAGTCACGGTTGCGACGTTGGCATGTTCCAAGAGATACATGGCAAAGTCGGAGGCGTTGTTAATGGTGACGCCATTTAAGGTTTTTCCAAAGTAGGCGGTTACGTCAGGATAAACATAAAAAGCACCTTCGGGTTCGTTGCATTGAAACCCCTCAATGTCGTTCAGCAACCCCAAAATGATTTTTCTTCGCTCTTTGAATTCATCGACCATGTACTGTATACGATCGGGCGATTCCAATAATGCGGTTATCACCGCACGCTGCGCTATACAATTTGCACCACTGGTTACCTGACCTTGTAGTTTGTTGCAAGCTCTTGCAATATAACTTGGTGCCCCGATATATCCGATACGCCATCCGGTCATGGCAAAGGCTTTTGCTACCCCGTTCACTGTAACAGTACGATTGAACATGCCCTCAAAGGAAGCCATTGACGCGTGGACGGTCACTCCATAATTAATATGTTCATAAATCTCATCGCTGACCACGACGATCTGCGGGTGTCTTTGTAATACGTCGGCCATTGCCCTCAATTCATCCTTACCATAGATCGAGCCACTAGGGTTACATGGCGAGCTGTACCATAGCATTTTGGTTTTTGGCGTGATGGCCGCTTCTAACTGATTCGCGGTCATTTTAAAATCGCTTTCTATCGAGGTGGGCACTTCAACGGGCACACCATCGGCCAATTTTACGATATCACTATAACTTACCCAGTATGGGCAGGGCAAAATAACCTCGTCACCTTTATTCAGCACTACCTGGGCAACATTATAAAGCGCCTGTTTCGCTCCTGTGGAAACCACTATTTGGGCATGCTCATAATTGAGGTCGTTATCTCTTTTGAATTTTGTGATTATCGCGTCTTTCAACTCAACATAACCATCGACAGGCGAATAAGAATTATAATCGTCGTTTATGGCCTGTTTAGCGGCTTCTTTAATATAATCTGGCGTGTTGAAATCGGGCTCTCCAAGACTTAGACCAATGATGTCTTTTCCAGAAGCTCTTAGTTCACGGGCTTTTGCAGCCATTTCAAGTGTAGCGGATGGAGTTACGCTGTTGATTCTTTCGGATAATCGGTTGCTCATGTGTCGTTGGTTAATTGATACTTATAATGGACTACAAAACTATGACTTTTGTAAATCTTTAAGGAAAGAAATTATTAATTATAAATCACTGATTATTATTTCGCCAAGACCGATAATCAATAATGAATAATTCGGGTGTTTGAATATGTCGAGAAATATGTGAGACCCTTAGTACTGAAGTGCCGGCCGTTTCCCCAATTCCCTTAAATGGTTGAAGTGCGAAACTATGGCCTTTCTGGTGGTTTTATATTCGTTGTAAGGCAAATTAAATTCCTTAGCCGTCTGTTTTACAATTTTTGAAATCTTTGTGTAATGCACATGACTGATATGCGGAAATATATGATGCTCTACCTGATGGTTTAGACCTCCGGTAAACCAGTTCACGATTTTATTTCCGGTACCAAAATTCACGGTGGTCAACAATTGGTGAATGGCCCATGAATTTTTCATCGTACCACTTTCATCGGGCAACGGCGTTTCTGCCTCGTGGGCAACGGCGTTTCTGCCTCGTCGACGATATGGGCCAATTGAAAGACAACACTCAAAATCACTCCGGCGACATAGTGCATAATAAAGAAGCCCAATAAAATCTTCCACCAGGCAATGTCCATAAAAATTAAGGGTAGCACGATCCAAATCGTAATATATAGCACTTTTGCGACCACTAATGTGCTCCAGTTTATTACCGGATTTGGTAATTTGCCATACGAAAGTTTCCGTTTCATATAACGGTACATCTGCTGAAAATCAGTGGTAATGGCCCAATTGAAAGTCAGTAATCCATAAAGGAAAATTGAATAAAAATGTTGGAACTTGTGGTGTTTTCCATTCGGTATGTTTTGAAAACCTGAGTATGCGCCCAGCCTCCATATCTTCGTCATGGTCTTGAATATTTGTATACGTATGATGTAGCACATTATGCTGTACCTGCCAATTGTAAACGTTTCCCGCAAGAATATAAATGCTGCTTCCCATGAGTTTGTTCACCCATTTTTTGTTGGAATAGGATCCGTGGTTGCCATCGTGCATCACGTTCATGCCAACACCTGCCATGCCAACGCCCATGACGATCGTCAACAAAAGGTTTGCCCAATTGGGAAGGCCTAGGGTAAGTATTAAAAAGTAAGGAGTCAAGAACAGTGCGAACATTACGACCGTTTTGAGATGCAGTCGCCAGTTACCCGTTTTCTTGATCTTATTGT
>QIJL01000103.1 GCA_003232435.1 Flavobacteriales bacterium
GGAAAAGGAACTTTATATCGTGAAAATGGAGAAAAAGTAAGCGGAAAATGGAAAAACGACAAGCTGTACGGTAAAGTGAAGATTTGGAAAATTGATGGCACTTTTGAACAAGTAGTTTGGGATAGCGATAAATAATATTCCCGTGGCTTCTCTGGATCTAACTCGATTTACAAGTCAATTCTGTTTAAAAAAAAGTTGTTCATAATAGAATGGCTTATCTACCCCATTATCGATAATGGGCTCGAATTGGATCAGCATTACGTTTTCTTGGGGAAACCAAATTCTCTCAGGCTTGATTATCGAATCTTGCCGGCCATCGGCACTGGTCAAGAACAATCGATATTTTTCGTTTGCCATACGTTCCCATCGACCTTCGTGCCGCCAGTCTTTTTTCAGAGTGCACTGTTGCGGCGCCACTTGTTCGGAAACCTGAAAATTAAGGGTGTTATCTTCTCTAAACTCCATATGATAGGTTCTGCACGGTCTTGTAGTACCGTTGAACGAACCATCTACGTTTCTGGTACTTTCAGATGAACCGCCCCAATATCCTATTATCTTGCCCTCATCGGACGGTGGCGGCCCGTCCCTATCACAGGAAAAAATAGTCAATAGCACCACAAAAGCTACAATGATCGTTCTCATATCGATTTTTTTTAAATTTTAGTCCCTGACATAATAAAAGGCCTCTTGTTCAAAAAAGCGCTTGTTATAGTTGTTACGAATTCTTGCGTCAACAGAGTAAGAAGCAGGAAAATAAAAAGTATTGAGATCCAAGTATAGAATGTTCCAAATACCTTTGTCCAGACTACGATCGGGCCAAATATTGTTTATCGTTTTATCTAGATATGGGTTGAAAACCACAAAACCCTCATTTTGGTATACATGTATGATTTCATGGGCCAGTATATTAAATTTATCGACCGCAAGGTTCGAGATTACAATATAATTTCCCCTTGCAACGCCGATTGCCTCTATATCTTCGTTCACTCCTCTAATATTGAAAAAACCATTCCTTTTGAAGATAAACAGGCCGGATCTTAAACTCGTTGAAACATCTAAGGCCCCCTCCTTTGTCCAAACCGATATAAACCTGACAAAACTCAATGGCATAAAGCGGTAATTGACCTTGAACCCGTTCTTTGTCAACAGTTCGATCCTGTTGAACCCAAGATTGATATGCCATTTTTCCCAAAAATTCAGGTTGCCGGCGGCATTTTCCATAATCGAGTTCCCCGCACTGTTCAACAAGCGAGAGGGCCATATATAGTTGTAGTTCCGCTTTTGGTCAAATTGCCTTATCAGCCTTTTGCTCTCAAAGACCAAATAACCGCCCAAGGCCCCCTGTCCCATGCCCTTCAAAAAGACCTTATTCAACTTCTCGTTTTTTTTCTTGTTGATCACTGCCCCGATACCACCGAAAACACTGCCGAACCCAATATTGTACAATGCCTCTTTACTATCATTGGTCTGGGCGATAGCAATACCGGATAAAAAGCTGCAAACTAAAAATAAAATGCTGATTTTCTTCATAATCAAGTAAAGCCCGACCCAAATAATATTGGGCTGGGCTCAATTGGTTTATTATTCGACCGAATCTAAATCTTTTATCAATATTATTGTTGCGATAGAGTGGGTCTCGGCAAAAAATTTATTCAATTCCCCATCGATTTCCTGCAGATCAACATTGCCCCTTAACAATATAAGATAAACAATACCCGTATCCGGAATTCCCGCCCATAGGTCTTCCCCTATCACCCACCTACCATTGTCCTCTTTTATAAAATCAGTATTTATAATATGTTCCGGCTTGTCCATATTCGGATTGGCGCTCATACCAACGTATTCAGCGGCGATCATCAACCCCTCATTGTTTTTTGGATCGGCGTTCCATTCTAAAACCAGATTTTTAGAGTAGCAGTGTGGCAATAGTTCATCTGGCCCTTTAATTTCTGGTTTTAAGATCGATATCAGATGGGGAACATACATATCAACGCCCTTTGAAGAACTACCATCCTTAAAAGAAGCTCCACTTCGCTTTTCAATGGTAAAATTTACATTTGTACCGTACAGGCTTTTCATGTCGACACCTGGTGATTTCGCCGATGACGAAAATTGATCGCCATTGATCTTATAAATTAAATCTGATTTGGCCATTGTTCGTTCATCAAACAGATTGACCACACTTTCTTCAGAAAATGGATTAGCCTTCAAAGAACTTATTCCAACTTCACGCGAACTTTGAACGAAATAGTCATGATATACATTAGGGCTCCAGTCAAGAAGGCTGAAATTTTCTTGAAGTTCCAAGTCGCTGGACGGTCGGACCTTGTCTTCTTTAAGTTCATTGTCACAAGATATGAATATCAGGGCAATAAAAACCGTTAAAATATAATTTTGTTTTTCCATGTCTTCTAATAATAGTTTTTTGAGTCACCTTGAATAATGTATCCTTTTTTTGATACCCTTCCTGAACGGGGGTTAAAATCCTGCTTAGTGCCCCATATATTGCCGTTTAAGGGGAGTGTATTTGATGTTCGCTCCCAATAAACGAAATAAGCGGAGCCTCCTGAAAAGCCAGAGTTCCAAAAATCATCACTTCTGACTCGAACTTTGGCCTCTACAACGAATCCGTTGTTGGGAAATGGTGCCTTAACCGACTTAGGTTCAATTTTTGGATCGTCGTAACTATATATATAGTTCCTGTAGCCCTTACACCCTTGGCCACCGATAATAGTGCCTGATGCCATGGCCTTGTTGGTATTGCTATAATCCCCATTAGCGTTCATTAACGACCATAGACTCCGTATTACATTGTCAGTGGGGAAGATACCCTTCCACCAATTATTCATTCCCCCCGGCACTTTCAATTCGAGTTTATCGAATGACACCTTCTCATCTTTGCCCCAATCACAATCCGGTGTGGATCCAGAGCCATCTATGCCATCATTACATGAAATAAGCAATGTAAAAAGAGCCATAACTAAAATGTATTTTCTATTTTTCATCATACCCGTATTTAAATTTTTTATTAATATTTTGGTAACTAATCAGTTAGTTACAATTATTTTTATCATTGTTAAAACTGCGAGATGTATTACATTTGCACCACTAATACCAAATGAACAATCAAAAACTTGGTATACCCTCTGGTTATTTGACTAATTTGTTTATTTCATAGGCACGATCGGTCTTAAGATTAAACTTCTCAAAAGGTTTCTATTTTATTTACATTTGACCAGGGGGTTTTATAAGTGGTCCTTTACTATCTAAAGCCAAAATTTCTTTGGTAATATCATAATCTATCTTCTCCCCTTATATGTATTACACCTGCCAAAACGAATAGTACTAGTTTTAAATGTTAAAGTTTTATTAAAAATTTATATAAAAGCAATTTTTGTTAGTAAAATACCTCGGGGAAAGCCCAATGTCATTAAGCAGAAGGCAGTTTTGGATGAAAACCATCCGTTTTCAAACTTTCCTCCAAAAGGCAAGGTTTTTTTTCCCAATTCCCCGAATTTGAAATTAAATGCCTTTTTATTTATCAACTATATCCGCATTCCGTATATACCAAAGTGTATCAGAATAATCACAATTCAGTTGTTTTACTAAATCTAACTGCTATTTTTATTATTTTTTTCATAAGATTATAATTTAACCTTAAATCCGCAAGTGTTTTCTACTACAAAGCCAAACTGCACGCCATTGTTGAGAATGCTCAAAAAAACTTACTCACCATAACGAGTGA
>QIJL01000578.1 GCA_003232435.1 Flavobacteriales bacterium
ACTTGCATCTTGGGTGTGTTAGAAAATTGCGTGAAGATGCTTTCATAGTTCTCACCCGCGATCAGGTGAAACTGTTTTATAAATGAAAACGGAGTGTTATTCAGTGACTGGAGAATGACTTTTTGGCCCCAATCCCCTAATCCAAGGATGGCCACTTCTAGGGTTTGTATCTGGCGAGGTCTTTCCTCTTGTAATTTTTGTGAAAAATCAGCGTCTTTCTTAGTAAGCCCATTTGAAAAAAATGTTTTTTCTAAAAGATCTATTCTATTTTTCATTCGTTTGCTTCTCCCTATTTTATAGGTATTTTGCACGACACTTCTAAATGGAAAAGCATACCAGAGCAAAAAAAAAGTGCTGTCAGACGGGGGTGAAAAGAGGTCTAAAAATCGCCGCGATGACCATTAAATGGTCGGCTTGATACTTTTTTAAAGTAAGTATGGATTTATTCTCTAAAATTAATTTTTGAGGGAAGACCGCTCCCCCTTAATTGAAAACACACGCGGGGGTGTATCGACAGTCTCCTAGACACCCCAGCGAAAATTGATATCATTAGATATTGATAGCGTTGTACGTCATAATGCGCCGGACAGCTGAAAAAATTCATTTGCATGGGGGAGGAACGAGAATAATGCGCTCGAAACCAAGAGAAGATGATATCGAAAAGAACCAACTCATCGCGGCACTGCTGACTAATGCGCTTTTTACCGCAAAACTGGTCCATATACAAAAGGGAACCAACACAGATTCCAAAGGGATTTTTGAAGACGTTTTTGCGACCTGGACAGGCATCACCCAACATTTTCACAACGAAGTCACAGGACTCCGCGGGAAAGACGATGGAGACGAAAAAGAAGACGAAAAAAAAATGACTCCCCCGCCTGAATTATAAACAAAAGAGACACGCCCTATCAGAATTGCATCTTTAAATCCAATTTCAGGAGGACGATGTGCGTATCGGGACTTCTTTTGGAGGGCCGTCTAAACGAATCTGAGGGGTCGTAACAAGCTGCGTCAAAGAGTGAAAGCCATCACGCAAAACGATTTGCAAGAGTGGATCTTTGTTACAATCGTAAACACGACAAATACTCGGTCGTTTTTCCCAAACGGAACAGCGATTGTTTTTCCGATCCAAATAGGTACACAGTCCATCAGGATCTTTGTCTACACAATGTTTTTTCTCGTTATGAACTTGTACCGGATCTCGTTCGCCATCCTCTAAACGAACGATGAGTCGACAGCAAAAAGTATCACAGCCCCGTCTCCGACCTTCATCACAATCTAAAACGCTTGTTCTGCTCATTTTGATCGCCTCCAAACCCGTCTTTCCTATAAAAAAAGCAATATTGAGCTTAATAAATCCTCATTTCTAACTATAGCTCAAAAAATAGATTCATGGGAATGAGTGCTTCTTTCTAAAAATGTGATCTCTTGAAAAACCCAAGCTCGACTTCACCACAACCTGCTTAAGGAATCTCACACTTGAGCGCCGACTAAAGAGCAGGCTTGATCTTTTGTCGGCGATCCCGATAGACTCCATGCATCACATTTCGGTATGCCTTGATCGGAATTTATTATTGCCACAAACGAAAGGAATTTAAATATGAAAAAAATATTGATCACCGTATTTGTGTGGGTCTTTTTTAGCGTGCAAGCGCATGCCGTCGTGCAAACAAACGAAATCACATACAAAGTAGGCGACACCGAATTTACCGGTTTTCTGGCCTTTGATGACGCAATTTCCGGCAAACGTCCCGGCGTACTCGTCGTACACGAATGGTGGGGACACAATGATTATTCCCGTAAACGTGCAAAGATGTTGGCAAAATTGGGGTACACCGCTTTTGCGCTCGACATGTACGGCACGGGCAAACTCGCCAAACATCCCGAAGATGCACAAAAACTGATGAAAGCCGCCGTGGGCCAACTCCCTGAAGCCGAAAAACGCTTTAAAGCAGCCTATGAAATTTTGATCCAACAAAAAACGGTTGATCCCAATAAAATCGCGGCCATCGGCTATTGCATGGGCGGCGGCATCGTCATGCATATGGCTCGGACCGGTGTCACAGCTTTGAATGGTGTCGTCAGCTTCCACGGAAATTTTGCCTTTGCGACCCAAACCCCATCAAAACCAGGCCAATCAACAGCAAAAGTGCTCGCTTTTACGGGTGGTGCCGACCCTTTTGTTCCGATGGAGTCGATGCAGGCCTTTGTCAAATCCATGACCGAAGCAAGTCTCGATTTCCAACTCAAAAGCTATCCTGGTGTCAAACACAGTTTCACTGTTCCAGAAGCAAATAAAGTTGGAAAACAATTTTCTCTCCCCTTGGTCTACAATGCAGCAGCGGATAGAGATTCCTGGGCCCGCACACAGATTTTTTTCAAAGATATTTTTAAATAGGAAATTAAAGATAGACAGCAAGAGGATCTTTAACAGGAGAATAAAAATCCAAGATGCCAGAACCTTTTAAAAATTTATTCAACCCTACAATCATCTCAGGCATGGGCGATCATTTTTTAAAGGCCTGGTCGGATTTTGATCGCAACGGTTTTGTCCGAGCCGCAACAGACAACCTGGAAATGCTCGAACTGAAAGCCCGCTCAGAGCAAATCACCCAAGCCCTGAAAAAATACCTACCCGATGATTTTGTCCACGCAGGACAAATCATGCGAGACAGTCTCACACCGGAAGATGGCAGCGACCTCTCCAACATCCCGGTCAATGTTAAGGGCATTTCCGGCTGGGCCGTCATGCCTATGGCGCACTATGTTGCTTTGTGGGGTATGCAAGATTTTAAGCTTTCGATGATGCTGCTCAAGGAAATGACCATCCGATCATCATCCGAATTTGGCATCCGTTTTTTTCTGATTGAAAAACAAGAAGAAACACTTGCTGTGCTGATGGAATGGACGAAACATAAAAACGAACACGTGAGGCGTTTGGTTTCCGAAGGCTCACGGCCTCGTCTGCCCTGGGCTATGCAGTTGCCTGCTTTCAGGAAAAATCCTGAGCGTATTCTACCCTTGCTGGATGCTTTGAAGGACGACCCAAGCGAATACGTGCGGCGCTCTGTCGCAAATAATTTGAACGACATCGCCAAAGATCACCCCTACCGTGTTGCCGAGATTGCGGGAAAATGGCTCAAGGATGCCTCAAAAAATCGCCAGAGACTTGTGC
>QIJL01000296.1 GCA_003232435.1 Flavobacteriales bacterium
CGACCCTAGGGTGGCCCTGAAAAATGTAAGCGATTTTCTCGAAATAATTATCCGGTAGAATGACATCTGCATCCAATTTGACCAAAAAATCGTAATCATTATCCAGTACTTCCAACCCTTTGTTAAATGCATTGATGACCTTGCTCCCCGGCATGTGTTCCGTAGATGATAAAATATTCAGCTTTTCGAAAATCGGATTTTTGGATACAAATTCATCAATAACGGTTTCTGTGCCATCGGTGGAATTATCATTGACCACGATCACTTTTTTGGGCAACAGCGATTGGTTGGAAACCGAATTTAGCGTCTCAGCCAAAAAAGCTTCCTCATTGTGGGCGGGAATGACGATATAATATTGCATATTATCCAAATACCAAATACCAAATACCAAATACCAAATACCAAATACCAAATACCAAGATTACTAATTTACTACTTTGGAATTTGCAGTTTATTTATTGGAATTTTTTACGCGTAGCGTAAACGATATAATATCTTGGGGTAAAACTCCTCAGTAATGGCCGTATGCCCAGTTTCTTTACCGGATTGGTAAATTTCTTCCTGCCCCTTATTTCCCATCCTGTCTTTTCCAAAAGCCAGTCGAACTGCCAATCTTCGAATTCATGATAATGCCTGTCCCAGGGGTCGGTCTTACTCCGATATGCGGGTGAAAACCATAATTTTAAGGGAATGCTGGCAACCAGTTTATCCGCTTTGATTTCTCTTAGTACATTGAAAGGAGCCACTAAATGTTCAAAGATCTCAAAGGCCGTAACCACTTCGGCGTTTGGGTTTTTTACACTTTCAAAATCAAGATCCAGGTCTTCGCCTTTTGTATTTTCCACGGAATAACCTTGCTCGGTCATGATTTTAGAGAACGGATTCTCCACACCAAGGTCTAAAATCGACTCCTCTTTTGAAATGTGTTTTTGAAGGAAAGATAAAGTATGCTGAAAGCGCTTGCTCGGAAATGTTTTTTCGTACATGGAATAGTCAATGTCAAACTCGGTAAACGATGGCGTTTACGTTCATGCCCGCGCCAACACTTGCAAAGATAACAACATCTCCTTTTTGAATGGATTGATTTTCTAAATTTCCCTTTCGTACCATATCGAACAAGGTGGGTATTGTGGCGACCGAACTATTTCCCATTTCATGGATGTTCATGGGCATAATTCCTTCTGGCGTTTCCATATTGAACAATTCATAAAAACGTTTCACGATGGCCTCGTCCATTTTTTCGTTGGCCTGGTGTATGAATATTTTTTTGACTCCATTTATTCCAACACCACTTTCAAGTAAGCATTCTTTCATAGCGCTTGGTACATGGGTGAGAGCGAATTCATAAATTTTTCGGCCATACATTTTAATGTAGCGGCGGTCTTCTTCGGTCTCGATTTTATAAGAACCTCCAAAAAACAGATAATAAGCCTCTCCGTTGGCATGGGTGGCCGAGGCATGGGCCAGAATTTCCCCACCATTCTCCTTTGATTGAACAATCGTTGCACCGGCGCCGTCGGAATAGATCATAGAATCGCGATCGTGACTGTCAACGACCCTTGAAAGCGTTTCGGCACCGATAACCAAGCATTTTTTGGCAATACCGCTTTTGATAAAAGCATTGGCCTGTATTACCCCTTCGATCCATCCTGGGCATCCGAAGAGCATGTCATAGGCCACACATTTAGGATTTTTTATCTTCAAATGGTGTTTTACTCTTGTAGCCAAACTTGGTAGGGTATCCCCTTGCGATTTACCATGTGATACATCCCCAAAATTGTGCGCAAAAATGATATAATCAAGTTCTTCTTTGTCGATACCGGCATCTTCAATTGCCTTTTCGGAAGCCAAATAAGCAATATCGGATGTGTTTAAGTTATCGTCGACATAACGTCGTCTTCCGATTCCTGTTATCGATTTAAACTTTTGAATAATTATTTCATTGGAATGCTTGAAGGGGGTACCGTCGGAATTCAGAAATTCATTTTCCGAAAAATCATCATTCTCCGTAATCTGGGAAGGAATGTAACAACCTGTACCTGAGATACCAATTTTCATGAGGGATATTTTTTGGTTTGGCTCTGCCAATATAGCTTAAATGAAAATGAAACGGACTAAATTCTGGCTAAGTATATGACGCCCAATAGGAAGCAGTTATAACCAAAGAAATAAAAAAAAAGACCTTTGATTTGCAAAAAGGCTATTATTTACTACTTCGAGATGCATTTTCATGCTTCGGCGTAGGCCTCAATGGGCGTACAGGTGCAGATCAGATTACGGTCGCCATAGGCGTCATCGACACGGCGAACGGACGGCCAAAATTTGTTTTCCGCAATATAATCCAAAGGAAAAGCCGCTTTCTGTCTGCTGTAGGGAAAGTCCCAATTGTCGCTCGTTACCATGTTCAAAGTGTGCGGTGCGTTCTTCAAAACGTTGTTCGGGTCTTCGGATGTTACTTCGTCGATTTCTTTTCGGATAGAAAGCATCGCATCGCAAAAACGATCCAATTCTGACAGGCTTTCACTCTCTGTAGGTTCGATCATCAAGGTTCCAGCAACAGGGAAGGAAACCGTAGGCGCATGAAAACCGTAATCCATAAGGCGTTTGGCGATATCGGTTACCTCGATGCCGTTTTGTTTGAACGGGCGGCAATCGATGATCATTTCATGGGCGGCCCTTCCTTTTTCTCCGGAATAAAGTACATCGAATTTACCGTTCAATCTTTCTTTTATGTAATTGGCATTTAAAATGGCAATTTTAGTGGATTGGGTCAAACCTTCTTCCCCGAGCATTTTAATATATCCGTAGGAAATCAAACAAGCCAATGAGCTGCCCCAAGGTGCCGCGGAAATTGCGGTTATCGCTTTTTTCCCTCCGGTTTTTACAACCGGATTGCCGGGAAGAAACGGCACCAATTGTTCGGCGACACATATTGGCCCCACCCCAGGTCCTCCGCCTCCATGCGGAATGGCGAAAGTCTTGTGCAAGTTCAAGTGGCAGACATCAGCACCGATCGTGGCCGGATTGGTCAACCCTACCTGTGCGTTCATATTGGCACCATCCATATAGACCTGACCTCCATGGTCATGGATAAGTTTCGTAATCTGCTTAATGGAAGATTCAAACACCCCGTGAGTAGATGGGTAAGTTACCATTAACGCAGCAAG
>QIJL01000658.1 GCA_003232435.1 Flavobacteriales bacterium
ACAGCTCGCATCCCAGCAATAGATGCACCAATGGCCGCGCCGGTAATTGCATTCTCAGAAACGGGAGTGTCAATTATCCTGCTTTCGCCATATTTTTCCAGTAGGCCTTTAGCCGCATTACCCACGTACCAAGGACTTTTAACACCTTGCCCCATTAAAAAAACAGATTCATCGGCTTCCAACATTTGATGAAGAGCCTCATTAATTGCTAGCCCATAGCTAAGAATTCTTGAAGACATATTTTGACAACTCCTTTTTAGATGGGAAGGGGCTACGGGCAGAAAACTGATGAGCATCCTCAATTTCTTTTCCTACAATATTTTTAATCTTCTGCATTTCACTTTGAGTCAAGATCTTATTGCTTAACAAGTATCGCTCCATCTTTTTTATCGGATCTTTCTTTTTCCATCTTTCAAATTCCTCCGGTGGCCGAATATCTGTATGTGTTCCCTGGATACGATCATCCGGCCCAACGTGACCACGTAGACGGTAAGTAAGGAACTCAATGAAAACAGGCCCTCTACCGCTTCGACATAAATCCACTGCATTTTGTGCACATTGATAAACCTCAAGTACATCATTCCCATCTATCCTGAAACTCTTTACACCAAAGGGTTTGGCGACTTCGTGGATTTTCGTACTTACTCTAATCTCCTCAATAGGTAGATGCGTTGAATAAAAATTATTTTCACACGCAAAAATAATAGGAAGATTTTTAATCGCGGCAAAATTCAAGGATTCGTATAATACACCCTCTCCAGTCGCACCATCTCCGAAAAAACTAACCGTAATGCGATTATCCCCCTTAATTGATGAGGCCAATGCGGCGCCAAGGGCCAAGGAAATTGTGCCGGCGACTATGGGGACTGAGCCTAACATCCCAACTTCTGGTGCAATAAGGTGCATCGACCCTCCTCGCCCCTTCGAACATCCAGATACCTTTCCATAAATTTCGTCGATCAATTCTTGCAGCTTTCCTCCTTTGGCAAGGTAATGGCCGTGAGAACGATGATTTCCAAAAATATAGTCTTCTTTTTGAAGCGCTGAACAAATACCGACAGCAACGGCTTCCTGTCCACTACACAGATGAACGGGACAGCGGATTGTGCCGTCAAGAATGGGGCCAATAAGGCTCTCCTCACAGCTTCTAATCCTAAGCATAGCGCTATAAAGGTTTTCTAATAAAATGTTCTCATACTGCATTGAGTTCTTCTCCAGTGAGACAGTTAATTATTAAGGCCCATATTTTTCCAAAATTCTTTAAACTTGAAATTATTTTTGAATCTCATCAATTAAAATCATTTCTTCTTGGGAAAGAGTCCAACCTTCTACCCCCAAATTTCCTTCAACTTGTCCTACTGTCTTGGCTCCAAAAAGCGGACAACTCCACTCATATTTGTCCAGAACCCAACGCAGAGCTAACTGGCTTAGTGAAATATCTCGCCTTCGTGCAATCCCTCGGAATTCCTCAATAAGCTGAAGGTTGTTTAAAAATTTTTCTCCATAGAAATCTGGAAGACGACTCCGGTGATCATCAGCATCGAAAGTAGAAGAAGCATTAAATTTCCCGGTTAATAAACCATCTGAAAGGACTCCCCAGGCCACCAGTTTGATCTTATGTTTAGCGCACAACGGTGCCAATTCTTCGGCATGGCTACGGTCTAGCAGACTGCACCGGACTTGGACTGCACTTATCGGTGCCACAGCCAAAGCTTCTGCTAGTTCCGAACTTGAAAAATTAGAGACACCGATTTCTCCAATTTTTCCTGCTTTCTGTAACTCAAGTAACGTATTCATAATATCAGGAATAGGAGTTTTATTGTCGTGTTTATGAATGTAATAAAGAGGAATACAGTCAAGACCCAAACGCATTAAACTTGCTTCTACTGCAAGCTCAAGATATTTTGAAGAACTATCATTCCATACGTCACCAGCCTCATTCCAGCGCACGCCCCCTTTAGTAGCAATAAGAAGTGAATGGAACTTTTCTCCTAAGGCCTGTTGAAGAATTTGTTCAGATTTTCCAAAACCATAAACATCTGCAGTATCAAAAGAAGTCACGCCTCGGTCAAATGCATGCCAAATAGCAGCGATTGATTCGCTATCATCAATGAACCCCCAACCATGACCACCAGCAGCCCAGCAACCCATTCCAATTCGAGTTACAAGTGGACCATTTTCCGAAAAATGAAAAGACTCAAAAGCACTCACAATTTACAAATTTTCCCCAAGACCCTCATAAACGTAAGACCCAGAATAATGAAGTCTCCAGAAATAGACCACTCTTTTACATACCGCACTCGTAATTTATTTTTACTTGGTAGAACATGCTCCCTGAAATACGCGTCTGGGTCGAGATTTCCCACTCTGTCATCAAGATCTGCATACTTAATGGAAGCATAGTCCGTTATCCCCGGTTTCATGGATAAAATCAGCTCTTCCTCTCCCTTATAAAGACGCGTATACTCCGGCACCTCTGGCCGAGGGCCGACTAAGCTCATTTCGCCAAAAAGAATATTAATAAACTGAGGGAGCTCGTCAAGCTTCGTTCGCCTGAGGAAGGAGCCAATAGATGTGACGCGAACGTCATTGGATCCAGTTGTTGGCCCACCAAGTGACTCAGCATCCTCGACCATTGTCCTAAATTTTAATATTCGAAACGAGCGACCATGCAGTCCGCTACGTATTCCCCGATAAAAAACTGGACCAGGAGTAGAGAAACGAACTAAAAGGGCAAGTATCAGTAAAACTGGCCAGATAAAAATTAACATCGAAAATGCAAAAAAGACATCAAAGAAATGCTTCAGAACTAAAGCCCAAAAAGGGTGCTGTAGGCGAACGACAGAATCTGTATCCTCTTCCGTAAACTGCGTCATACAGACTATTATCAGCTTTTAGGATTTTTGTATTCTACAACCGCGACCCAAGCCAAGCGGCGAATAAAGGGAATCGACAAAATAAGGTTATCAAACATTTCTAAAAATTTGAGCATGGAGTTGAAAAGCCGGGTTTTTCGAAATGGAACCGCGCCAAGCACAGCTAAATGAAACATCCTAATATTTACATTATTGAAAAGAACCCTTCCGCTATTGAGCTCAGGAACTCCCAAAATGTGTTCGACTTCCCATTCGGTTCTTAGTTCAGGAGTTCGTGTCCTGTACCAATGA
>QIJL01000183.1 GCA_003232435.1 Flavobacteriales bacterium
TCAGTACTGTCCGGTTAAAGACGTAAGACCGCTTACTTCGACAAGCTCAGCACAGGTCGCTACTAGATATAAGACGTAAGACTAAATTGCAACTATTTGAAAATCAATAGCTCTACCAGGTGATTTCTTAGCTATCCCTGAAGATTATATAAAATTTCAAAAGCAAGGTGTCAAGTTTCGATCCGGCATTGATGATTAATGATTACGAGCATTGTCTAAAACTTTTAAAAAGTTTACCGGACAACAATTGGGGTTTAATAGAAGAAGTCATTGCCAGCGAAGCGCTGCGATCTATTGAAGTATTCAATAGATCGCCACACTTTCGTTGCCCAAAGCAACAAAAGCTCGCAATGACAAGGCATAAAAAAATCCCGTCATTTGGCGGGATTTTCAATTCTGTCGTACAAAAACTTTAGATTCGAATGCCTACGGGCAACATTTCTTTGTACTGTCTATTTTTCCTCACAAATCCTGCGATTTGTGGGCTAGTAGGAACCACTCTTTGGTTTTGGTCTTGAATGTGGTGCAATACCGCCCTAATGAAATTTTCTTTGAAACCTTCTGTAGTAATCTCTTCCGGAATTACCAATTTGGTCAAAAATACTTTCCGTTCTTGAGAAGAATACTCGATCTTTGCTAGATGACCTTCAGCTTTTGTTTCAAATTGGCGCAAGAAACTGTTGTCATTGATTTCCATTTCATTCATATAGTTTGATTTTAATTGGTCTTTCATAAAAAAATTACGCTGTTCTAACGACGTAATTCCAATATTTCGGCAAAGCTTTCCAAAAAAGAGTTGAAGTATGGCCGAAAGACAAAAGTATAAAAAAAAATGCGGTTTTCCTAGTAAAAAAGACAATGGATGAGCGATAATTATGAAAAAACACACGTTTATTTTGTGCCCGGCCTAGCGGCAAGTCCTGCTATATTCGAATATATCGATTTACCACCATCCCAGTTTGAAATTCATTTGCTTGAATGGTTCGTGCCAGCTTCAAAAATGTCCATGACCGACTATGCCTGTGAGATGAACAAAAATATTGTGCATAAGAACTCTGTATTGATCGGAGTTTCATTTGGCGGGCTTTTAGTGCAAGAAATGGCCAAATACAAGAAAGTAAAAAAGACCATTATCATTTCTAGTGTCAAGACGAGTAGTGAATTGCCGAAGAGAATGCGCTTGGCCAGTTATACGAAGGCCCATAAATTACTACCCACCAGTCTTGTGAACAATGTTGAATTTTTGGCAAAATATGCTTTTGGAGAAACTGTTACCAAACGCTTGAAATTATATGAAAAGTACCTCGATATGCGCGATTCGAAATATTTGGACTGGGCGATAGATCAAATGGTCAATTGGAAGCAATCAGAACCTCCTGAGAATCTAGTACATATACACGGCGAAAAAGACCCAGTTTTCCCTATTGACCGAATAAAGAATTGCATTCCGGTCAAAAACGGTACACATACCATGATCATACACCGTGCGAAATGGTTTAATGAGCACCTGCCAACAATTATTTTGCAATAAGAGAGTTCTAGTACTGAACTCGTCTTGAGTTATTGTTTGGAACCGAGAATGAAGGCTTTTGTACCCTGATGAAGTCATTTTTTGGTTGCATCCGCCATAGGCGGACGGAAGCTAAAAATGGCAAAATCAGGGTGCAAAATGCGAATTCGCAGGTAAAATAATAACTCAAGACGAGTTCACTACCTTTGAATAACAAGCAAATTTGACCAAAATGAAAGTTTTAAAGAATATTTTGACGATACTGGGTGTGTTTTTTGTAATAAGCACCTTGATTTTCGCCATGCAGGATGATGCCCGAATCACCCTGGCAAAAGAAACCAAGGAAATTGAAAAAAACGTTGCCAAAGAATACCGCATTACGGCGATAGATATTCCTAAAAGCTTGAATTTTGCCGGGGAAAAAGTACCGCAAGAAGATCCGGAAATCATGGAACGCGTTGATCGCGAGTTTTTGGTAAATACCTATTGGCAGTCAAATGCCGTACTTTTGATAAAAAGATCTCATAAATATTTTCCGATAATCGAACCTATTTTGGCAAAAAATGGAATTCCTGATGACTTTAAGTATTTGGCCGTGGCCGAAAGCGGATTGACAAATGTTGTTTCCCATGCGGGAGCTACGGGCTTTTGGCAGATTATGAAAGGCACGGGCCGAGAGTACGGTCTTGAAGTCAACTCTAACGTTGACGAGCGCTATCACTTGGTCAAATCGACGGAGGTGGCCTGTAGATATTTAAACAAATGGAAGGCCAAATACGGAAGTTGGAGCCTAACCGCGGCGGCATATAATGCTGGCCCCGGGGCTATCAATAAATATTTGAACATTCAGCAAGTAGATGACTATTACGATCTTTTATTAGGTCAGGAAACCGGACGATATGTTTTCCGTATCATGGCCATAAAAGAAATTCTTTCCCAGCCGGAAAAATATGGTTTCGATCTTGATAAGGAAGATATGTACACTGCCGTGCCTACCTTCGAAGTTGAGATTGATGCGCCTATTTTTAGCATAACCGATTTTGCCCAACAATACGAAATCAACTATAAAATCTTAAAACGCCATAATCCGTGGCTGAGAGAACCTCATTTGAACAATAAAACGGGTAAAAAGTATACAATTGAAATTCCGAACAAGGGATATTATCGAAGTTTCTAAATAAGTGTTCAGTTGGCAGTTGCAGTATGCAGTTTTTACTTCTGGGCATAACTATCCGGTTAAACCCTCCTATGGCGGGCAGGGACAAAAGACCGCTGCGCTACCAGATATGAGACGTAAGACTTAATTGTAACTATTTGAAAATCAATAGTTCTACCAGGTGATTTCTTAGCTATCCCTGAAGATTATATAAAGTTTCAAAAGCAAGGTGTCTTATTTTAAAAACCTTTTAAACTTAACAATAGCAGGGCTTTAAATAGATCTGGATAATTTGTAATCAGCATCAAGTTTTAGAGTCAACCTCTTGAATACCGGAACGAAAATTTAAACGCAAGGAAAAATTGCAAGGTTCGCAAAGTATTTAAAACCAATATAATGAACTCGTCTTGAGTTTTTGTTTGGAACCGAGAATGAAGGCTTTTGTGCTCTAATGAAGGTATTTTTTAGTAGCATAGCCTTAGCTACGG
>QIJL01000172.1 GCA_003232435.1 Flavobacteriales bacterium
AATATCTCGTTACCATATACAAGACCTTTGTGTATATCGTTAATGATGACTTCCCATCCAAGGTCTGTTAAACGAGTAACGACCAAATCGACATGGTTCCCATTTTTGATTGTTAATTTTTCGTTATCGAGAAATTTGTCCAGTTTGTTTGAAGCGACCAGACGAAAAGATTGCTCATCAAGATAGCAGAAAACCACATACCACTGCCCTTCTTTCATTTTTTCACGTTGCTCACTAAATGGAACCAAAAGATGCTTTTCCAATCCCCAATCTAGAAAGGCACCGATATTATTTACTTCTGCAACCTGCAGAAAACCGAATTTATTTCTTCTGACAAAGGGATCCAAGTTCGTCGAAACAGGTCTTTCGTCATGATCCAGGTAGCAAAAGACATTTAACTTATCTCCTATTTCATAACTCTTTGGTACATATTTATTGGGTAGCAAGATTTCGGTTCCTCCCTCACTTCCTAAGAAAAGTCCGACACTGGTATCCCGTAAGATTTCAAGCTCGTTATAGTTGCCCAATTCGATCATGGCGTAAAGGTATGTTTAAATGAACTGGTTTAAACTCTTTCAATTGGCTAAAAAATGATGCTTTTTTCACCCTTTTTTCGATTTTTTTTTCCTTCCGTCCGCCTATGGCGGATGCAACTCAAAAAAGCTTCAAAATGGCAAAAAACCTTTAATTTTCGCTTCAATCCAAAAAGTTTAAACCAGTTCAATATATACGTACAAAAAAACCGTCGAACGATCGTTCGACGGTTTTTTCGATACTGAACTCGTTTAAAAATATTATTTATAAGCCGAAGCTTTCTTGAAATGATCACACAACATGTAGTAGATGACAGCACGATGCTTGTTGCGATTTGAAGAACCGTAGTTATCCATTACACTTTTAATGGCTTCCATAAGCTTTGGGCTGTCGCTCATTCCCAATTTTTTCATCAAATAGTTTTTCTTTACCGTCTCCAGTTCCTTTTCATCTCCACCAGATACCTTTGATGCATCTAGATTATAGATGGCCGGACCTAGACCGATAGCTACCTTTGTCAAAAGATTCATATCGGGAGTTTCGCCGAATTTGTCTCTAATATCGGCCACGTACTTTTCAATCAATTCATCTCTTTTACTCATAATCTTAGTGTTTAATATGTGTTTATAGTTAATAGTCGCTAAGATACGAAATCGAAATATTCAAGCAAAATTTGATCATTAACAGAGGATGGAGTTTTAATTTCCAGAAGTTTTGGTTTTTCTGAGGAACCATAAAAATCATCAAGGGCTTTTTCAAGACTTTGTGAATCCTGGGCCGAAACAAAATCGAAACCATACATTTCGCAAAGGTGTGAAATCTGCAAGTTTTGCGGAGTCTCGAAAAAAGTTCTAAAATTGGAAGTTTCACGATGGCCGGGAAGAATCCTGAAAATACCTCCGCCTCCGTTATTGACGACAATTATCCTGAAATCTGAACGAACATAGTTATTCCACAATCCGTTGCTATCATATAAGAGACTTAGGTCTCCTGTAATCAAAAGGGTGGGCGATTCATAATGAATAGATGCCCCTACCGCAGTAGAGACACTACCATCGATGCCACTTGTACCTCGGTTACAAAAAACTTGTAACGAAGCGTTTAAATCGAAGAGTTGTGCATAGCGCACCGCGGAACTGTTCGCCAATTGCAGTTGGTAGTTTTCGGGAATGCGTTTCAAAACTTTCTCAAAAACAAGCATATCGGAAAACGGAATCTTCTGCAAATAACGCTCTCGCCTTGATTCATAGTTTCCCTTGCGAGAATTCCAGAAAGAGAAATAATCACTAGATGTCTCTTGAGCGTTCGATAAAAATGATTTCAAAAATGCATTCGGGTTTCTTTTAAAATGATGGGTTAGACCGAAGAAGGTATTATTCGCTTTTTTCAGATCAATATGCCAATGATGTTTTGGTCTGTATTCCCGAAGGAAAGCCTTGATTTTTTTTGAAACGATCAAGCCGCCGAAGGTCAGTAAAACTTCAGGTCTTAAGGCTTCAAAAAGTTCTTTTTTGTTATCTGACTTTTCAATCGGCGCAACAATGCTATCGATGCTCGTAAAGAAAGACGGATGGTGCAAATTCGAAGTGGTCTCGGTCATAAGAATAACCGAAGGGTCTTGGGCAAAAAGGTCTAGGCATTTTTGTTCTACCTCATTCGGGGGATTGGACCCAACCAGAACCATCTTTCGTTCTGCATTATTCCAAATGGATGCAAAATCATTGAAATCCGAAAACTCGACCGAATCATTTTTCTTAACGAGCCTACCCTTCGGTTCTTGACCTTTGTACACCATGTCGTACAAAGGTTCCTCAAACGGAATGTTGATATGAACAGGCCCGTTTTTTTCAGTGGCAAAGACCAATGCTTTTTGAATTTCCCCTAAATTGAAATGTTCGACTTTAGTCTGGGAAACTTCCACTCCTGAATCTCCCAAAAGATGTGGGGCATATCGTTCTAACCGATCTGTTGCATGGGAAACGTCTTGTTTTAAATTAGCGGAATAACCAATATGTCGGTCAAAAACATTGTCTTGCCGAATGGTCTGCCCATCGCCGATGTCGATTTTATAGCCAGGGCGATCCGCCGAAATAATGACAAGAGGAATATCGCTATAGAAAGCTTCGGCCACAGCAGGATAATAATTCAGCAGCGCACTGCCCGAAGTACAGACCGCTGCCACAGGTCGGCGAATCTGTTGGGCAATACCCAAAGCAAAAAATGCCGCACAGCGCTCATCAACAATGCTATAACAGGTAAAAAAAGAATCTTCGGTAAAGCTTAAGGTAAGCGGGGCATTTCTAGAACCCGGGGAGATCACGATATTCTCAATGCCATAGGCCTTGCAATGTTCAACAAGGATTTGCGCCGACGGAATACTTGATTGCTCCATATTATAAGTGTAAAAATACGACCGAAGTTTTATTTAGCCCAATTAATTTTCATGATGTAACACCCTCAACATAGTTCGGCTTTTGTTAACCGTTTCTTGCCATTCTTTTTCGGGATCCGAATCTTTGGTCACCCCTCCCCCAACATAAATTTTCATTGTATCGCCTACCTTTTGCATGCATCTAAGATTTACATAAAGTGTGGTCGATTTG
>QIJL01000507.1 GCA_003232435.1 Flavobacteriales bacterium
AAATCGTTCACGGTACCCGTTACCGAAAATGATATGGGCGGATTTTCAATCGGCTATAGTTTCTCGGCCTACAATTCGTATCAGTCGGGAAGCGTGAATGTTTACGTTCCGTACCCCGAAAAGCATCTTGAAATCGAGACGTTGACTTTTCGAGACAAATTGAAACCGGGCACAGACGAGACCTGGTCGTTCAAAGTAAAGGGAGAAAAGGGAGAAAAAGTCGCCGCCGAATTGTTGGCAGGCATGTACGATGCCTCTTTGGATGCGTTTCGCGGACATAATTGGAGTTTCAATCCCATTTATCGCCCAACTTATTATTCGTCAATCTACACGAATGCCCATCAAAGTTTTGGCACAAGTTCTTTTAACGTTTACCACGACACCAATAACTATCATAGTTATACAGCCCAGCAGTTCGATTCTTTCGATTGGTTCGGGTTTTATTTCGGATATGGCCGCTACTACGGGAATGCGCTGCGAAGAAGTAAGAAAATGGATGGTACCCCTGCGCCTTCGGCTATGATGGCAGATGATATGGCGTTGGAAGAATCGGTAGTTTCAAATGAATTCGCTCCTGAAGGTTCGTTGGAGAGGGATAAGAATGAATTAAAACAGAACAAACCTAAATCGAGAAAGCAACTGGGGGAGGAACAAAATGAAGCTCAAGGCGGAAGTGAAAACTCCGATGAAGTTCAAATTCGTAAAAATCTACAAGAAACCGCCTTTTTCTTCCCACAATTGCAGACGGACAAAGAAGGAAATGTCTCCTTTAGTTTTACCACGCCCGAGGCCCTGACCAAATGGAATTTGCAATTATTGGCCCATAGCAAAGACCTACGAAAGGCTCAGGCCACAATGCAAACAGTCACGCAAAAAGAATTGATGGTCATACCCAATGCCCCACGTTTTTTAAGGGAAGGCGACGAAATAGTCATCAGCACCAAAATTGCCAATCTTTCCGGTAAGAATTTATCCGGTACCGCAACACTTGAATTGACGGATGCTGTAACGGGTAAAAATATTTCAGAAGAACTTTTGAGTCCTCCCCCTTCGGGGGAGTTAGAGGGGGCCGCTTTCAAGGTCGATTCCCTGAGCAATACCCAAGTCTCATGGCGATTGAAGATTCCAGAAGGCATTCAGGCCGTTCAATACAAGGTCATTGCAAAAGCGGGCGATTTCAGTGATGGAGAGCAGAATCTACTTCCTGTATTGACAAATAGAATGTTGGTTACGGAAACCTTGCCGATGTGGGTGCGGAGCAACCAGACCAAAACCTTTACATTGGAGAAATTGAAAAATACCACTTCGGGTGCTGAGCGGAGCCGAAGCACGCTCAGACACCATAAGTTGACGTTGGAAATGACCAGTAATCCCGCTTGGTATGCTGTGCAGGCATTGCCCTATTTGATGGAATATCCGCATGAATGCAACGAGCAGATGTTCTCAAGATATTATGCGAATACTTTGGCGAGCCATATTGCCAATTCGAACCCTCGTATTCAGGGAGTCTTTGATCAATGGCGAAACTCAGATGCCTTGTTGAGCAATCTGGAGAAAAACCAAGAATTGAAATCATTGTTGATCCAAGAAACACCTTGGCTACGGGACGCGCAATCTGAAACCGAACAGAAAAAGCGTATCGCACTGTTGTTCAATTTGGACAAGATGAAATATGAACAACAAAATGCTCTGTCCAAACTTCGAAATAATCAGAAATCCTCCGGGGCTTGGGCATGGTTCAATGGTGGACCTGATAATCGATTTATCACACAACATATCATTACCGGCGGCTACGCTCAGCGACCAAGATGGAATGATTCAAAACGCCATCGCTTATTTAGATGATGCATTTGTTGACGAATACGACCACATGAAACGACATGCCTCGAATATCAATGACGATCATTTGAGCCAAACACAGATCCATTATCTGTATATGCGCAGCTTTTTTAAGGATATCCCCTCGAGAAAAAAGTCAAGGAAATCACAGCTTACTATAAAGGGCAGGCCCGCAACTATTGGATGCACCGAGGCTTGTATTCCAAGGGAATGTTGGCATTAATCTTGCACCGAGTGGACGATACAAAAACATCGGCCAAAATATTGAGGTCATTAAAGGAAAACAGCATTACATCCGAGGAACTGGGAATGTACTGGAAAGAAAATACCGCTTCATGGTACTGGTATCAAGCTCCTGTTGAAACGCAGGCGCTGATGATCGAGGCATTCGGAGAAATCGAAAACGATATCAAGACCATTGACAATCTTAAGATTTGGTTGCTGAAAAATAAGCAGACAAATCAATGGAGCACAACAAAAGCAACCACAGAAGCAGTTTATGCTTTGTTGCTTCAGGGCAGCGATTGGCTTTCAGTGACCGATGCGGTAGATGTATTGATCGGTGGGCAAAAAATCGAGCCTTCCAAATTGGAGAGTGTAAAAGTCGAAGCTGGCACGGGGTATTTTAAAACTTCTTGGGACGGTTCCGAAGTAAAGCCTAAAATGGCCGAAGTAAAGATCAGCAAAAAGGGAGAAGGTATCGCCTGGGGGGCACTCTACTGGCAATATTTCGAGGACTTGGATAAAATTACATCCGCGGAAACGCCGTTGAAGTTGAAGAAAAAACTCTTTCTGAAAAAGAATACGGATACGGGAGAAGAGATTTCGGAAATCACTTCAAAGACCGATTTAAAAGTCGGTGATTTGGTACGGGTACGAATAGAGCTCCGCTCAGACCGCGATATGGAATTCGTTCACATGAAAGATATGCGCGCCGCTGGTATGGAGCCGATCAATGTATTCTCGCAATACAAATGGCAAGACGGGCTCGGTTACTACGGAAGCACCAAAGATGCGAGCACCAACTTCTTTTTCGACTATTTACCAAAAGGGGTGTACATCTTCGAATATGACCTTCGCGTAAACAACGCCGGGGAATTCAGTAATGGCATTACCACAATTCAAAGTATGTATGCGCCGGAATTTAGTAGTCATAGTGAGGGAGTTCGGGTCGAAGTAAATTAGGTAATTACTATCTTAGTAACCCATTTCAGGGTTTCAAGCCTATTAAAAAGTCGGTTCACTCATTGAAAGTAGCACTACCCTAAATGCCTGTTTTAATAAAAGCACCAATAACATAGTTTAGACGTATAATATTAAAACCAGAGATTATGAAAACTTCATTTAGTATTTCCGTCAAAAAACCGTGTTCAGAAAATTTTGAACATTTCAGTACAACTGCAAAAGGAGGGTTTTGTGGATCCTGCCAAAAAGAAGTGATTGATTTTACCGCAATGCCGGAAAAGGAATTAATCAAACATTTTGACAAAAGCGCCGGTGAAACCTGTGGTCGTTTCTATACTTCACAGCTTAAATCGTATCGAACAAATCCGTTGACCAAAATGAACGGCACTTTTTTTTCAAGAAGCATTGCCCTAATGGGATTTTCCCTTTTGGCGTTATGTTCTATACCAGAATTGCAGGCCCAAGAAATCGCTAGTTTGAATCCGTCCGAACAAACTGAAATCGTCATTGCACAAAAACTTCATGAAGCTACTGCCATTGCTTTTGAAAAGTACACCATAACCGGCACGGTGCTTGACGAGGAGAATTTGCCACTTGCCGGGGTAAATGTTGTTCTGAAAGGAACTGCTGAAGGTGTTATGACCGATTTTGATGGGAAATTTGAATTTCCTAGAGCTTTGGAAGTCGATGAGACTTTAGTTTTTAGCCATATAGGATATGAGGCTAAGGAATATACCGTGGTCGCAGGCGATTCAAAGGTTATCGATATTACCATCGCTTTTAAATCTTCCGACATTTTTCTCATGGGTGAGGTGGTTGTAGGCGGTGCTTATAAAACAAAACGAAACATTTTTCAAAAATTTGTAGGCCTGTTCAAATAATGAGATTTCTTCTTATAATTCTACTATTGGTCGGCACGATGTCATACGGGCAACGCGCCGACTTTAGTCATATTGATTTTAAAAAAGCAGATAGTATTGCCTTGGTTCACAAGGGTGCCAGCTTAAAAAATTTACCTGTGCTGACCCATAAGTTAACCGCCGACCTATCTTCGGATGCGGAAAAGTTCAGGGCCATTTATACTTGGGTCGGTACAAATATCGAAAATGATTACAGTGCCTATTTACGAACTCGAAAAAAGCGGAAGAAACTTGCAAATAATCGGGAAGCTCTGATCGAATGGAACAATAGTTTCACGCCCAAGGTACTTCGAACATTAGTAAATGAGCGTAAAACGGCATGCACGGGTTACGCCTATCTGATCCGTGAATTGGCTAGTTTAGCAGGCTTGAACTGTAAAATAATAGACGGCTATGGGCGCACGGCAACCCTAAATCTAGATGAAAACAGCCTTCCCAATCATTCTTGGAATGCAATCGAACTGAACGGAAATTGGTATTTGTGCGACCCCACTTGGTCAGCCGGCCGAATTGTTTTGGAAGAAGACGGCCCTAAATTTGAAAGCGAATACCATGACGGTTATTTTTTAGCGAATCCCGCCATTTTTGTAAAAAATCATTATCCGCTAGAGGTTAATTGGACTTTATTGTCCCAACCACCGACTTTCGAGGAATTTGTAGAAGGTCCAATAGTTTATAAGGAAGCATTCCCTCTCAATATCATCCCTATCGAACCAAGTAAGATGCATATTCAGACAAGAAAAAACGAAAGTGTTTCTTTCGCTTTTGAAGTACCGAAAACCTTTAAAAGTGAAAGTATATCCCTAGTGGTAAATAACGGCAATACCAATAAAAGTGTTCGACCTAAAGTTGAACTAAGCCAAAATGTGTGTCGTTTAAAACACTTCTTCGATAGATTAGGCACCTATGACGTGCATATTCAGGTGGAAGACGCTATTGTTGCGACCTATGTGGTAAAGGTCAAGAAAAACTAGAATTTTTATTATTGGCCTGAATGTTAAAGCAACATCCGTTGGTTAGATTTAGATATTTTCTTGCTACATTTAAATATAACAACTAAATCAAGAATTCAAAAGTTTTTCTTGTACTGCGCATTATTTTCGGATTAATGTTAATCGTATTCGGACTGAACAAGTTTCTTCAGTTTATGCCAATGGGCGAAATGAGCGAGGCCGCAGGCAACTATTTCGGTGCCTTGATGAGCACCAAGACCATGGCCCTTGTTGCCGTGGTTGAAATTCTGGCCGGACTCTCATTATTGCTGAACAAGTATGGGGCATTGATGATGGTTATCTTAATGAGCATCTCGATCAATGCAGTGATGTTTCACGCGTTTTTGGCACCAGAAGGAATTCCATTGGCGCTAGTACTGATCGTTTTAAACGTTGTTATGCTTTTTGGCTATAAAGACAAGTACAAAGATTTGCTGAACGGCTAAATTCTATTCCATAGAACAAAGAGCGGCCCCTAATGTCAAGGGGGCCGTTCTTTATTTCTTCGATTTCGGCGGATACTTTGAAAGAACCTTATCCACCAATTCAGCGAGTTTTTGCTCACGAACTATAGGAGAGACATCTTCTTTAAAGGAGCTTTCACTTACGGCTTGCCAGAAGAGCTCTTCTTTTTCGGCATCGACAAAATCAAAGGTTATCTGTCGTTGAAGTTTTTGACCACCGACAGGAATACCTATGGAAACGCCTCCACCGACGTTTCTTCCGGCACCACCTACCCCGACCCCAACGGAAGTATTCTGTGGGGCTTGAAAAGATTCGCTAGAAATGTTGATCAAGAAATCAGGTTCTTCCGAATATTGAAACCCTTTGATCTGTAAAGTAATATCCATAACGTTTAGCAAACGTTTTTCATCGAGTTCGCTCAGACCCGTCTTCAAATCGGAATAATAATTAT
>QIJL01000355.1 GCA_003232435.1 Flavobacteriales bacterium
GGTCTCAAATTAACTCTCTGGAACTAAATAGGGTATATGTAATTACAAGTAGATCGACAGCCTCAGCTAGCGAATTGGTAATTAATGGTCTTGAACCTTATATTGATGTTCAACAGATAGGTACTACGACTGTGGGTAAAAATGAGTTTTCGGTAACTTTTGTTGACGATCCTACTGGGGGTTATTTCTATAACGCAAGTCGAGAAGGTAACATTAATCCAAAAAATGAGTGGGCCATACAACCTTTATTGGGAAGAAATGAGAATGCTGATGGTTTCTCAGATTATACAGCCGGTTTAATGCCTGACGTGGAGCTTCGTGAAAATCTTGCCAATTTAGGAGAACTAGGAGAAACCTCAGACCCACTATTGGAAATAGCATTAAACACAATAGATGGAACTTCTTCAAAAACAAATTTTGAAGTAACATTACCAGTTGAGCTCATTTCTAGTTCTGCAATAATGAAACCAATGAATAACACAGCTTTAATGGATGGTTTGATAAAAATGGATATCAAAAAATGAACCCGAACAATACTCAGTAATCTAGATATTCATAATAATTTGAATAAATGCCCTTATTCAAATTAGAAAGTTTAGCTCTATTCTAATTAACGGATGATTTGATTATCTTTGAAAAAAGTTCGAACATGAAAGCAAGCACTGAGATTATACGTTTGCTTCAATAGCCTGTCAAGTGAGGAAAAAAGCGTAGTTCTCCATGATCTTGCCCGTATATCTACGGGAGGAACGGTCAGGGTCGGGAATGCCCTTGTGGTGTGCTGCCCCCATTGCGAATCCAAGTTGTTCGTGAAGAACGGCAAGCGGGGAGTAATTCAAAAATACAAATGCAATGCATGTTGTAGGGTATTCAGCTCAAAAACAGGGACTTCCCTCCACAGGTTGCAAAAGCTCGACAAGTTCGAACTGTACAAATCATTGATGTTGGAATCTTATTATCCTATAAAGCAGATAACCGACAAGGTCGGCATATCTATCCAGACAGCCTTCGATTGGCGACATAAGATATTGTCGAGAACAACCAAGGACGATAGATCATTTGAAGGGATAACCGAAATTGACGACATCTGGTTCCTATACAGCCAGAAAGGTAGGAAAGGGTTGGATCATTTAAGAAAACGTGGTGGAAGCAAACGTGCAGGGGGACAATGATCTTCAGACAAAGCTATTGATCACCACCAGCCGGAACAAAACAACCGATATGTCCTTGGTACGTATCGGAAGATTAAGGAAAGTCGATATAGAAAGAAAAGTAAGTGGGAGGTTCTCGGAAAGTTGCGAATTGGTATCCGACAAAGGGGGTATCGCGGCATTCGTAAGATCCGAGAACTTAAGGCATATTAGCTTCAAGGCTACGGAACACATAGCGGGCGGGGAAAGTAGTCCTATCGGAGGAGGTAATTGTATTATATGTCCTGTTGTTCCTATTAGTGTTTTCTCTTCTAAAGCTACTATAAATAGTATTCATACAGAAAAACCATATCAAATAGAAATATTTAATTTTTATGGTCAGAAAGTTTTAACTAAAACAGTTATTAGCGTTTCACAAGAAAATCAGGTAATCGGAGATTTACCAAAAAATATGTATATTATTAAAAGTAAAAATGGAGATAGAAAGGTTTCTAACTAAATTAAAATAACAAAAATGGAATGATAATTTGAAATATCATTCCATTTTTAATATCTTTTATTACTAGCATTGCGTTATAAGTCAAACAGTGTCAGCTGATTACGATCCGTGTTTTTACGATAGTGTAATCCGTCACCTGTAAGTAATTGATTTATAGGTGTTTTGTCAAATGTTGAGACGCTTAAAATTTGTAATATTTCGTAAATGGTCTTTTCTGATTTCAATGTTTTTTTAGCGTAAGCGACCAAAAGGTATACGGAAACAGCGATCCATATTTGCGTTTGGACCGCATTTTTGAATGCCCCCAAAACGATTTGATCTTTAAATGTTGCTTTATCCACTTAAAAAAGAGTTCTATCTGCCATCTTTGCCTGTACAGATCTGCGATCATTAAAGAATCCAATGTAAAATTATTTGTAAGGAACTCATAGGTCTTGTCCTTTTCCTTGCTGTAATATTTTATTTTCCTCAGTTTATCCGGGTAGAGCACCTTGGTCTTTTTCCCGGTCAATTTTATTATCTGGTCGTATTTGAGGCCTGTCGACCTATCCACCTTATTGGAATATACCCGTTTATGTTTAAAGTTTCTTTTGGCCCTCACCACAAAAAATGCCAGTGCCCTTTTGATCTCGAACAATCGCTCAAAATCGATGTAGGCCTTGTCCATGATATAAAAAGCGCCGTTTTCAAAAATAATGCTATCCAAAATATTGACATCGTGCACTTTTCCATCCGTTATCTGTATAAAAACAGGTATGTTCCCGCGCAGGTCGAGCAAGGTATGCATTTTAACGGCTCCCTTGTTCTTTCTGAACTTTGCCCAATAAAATGTTGTTAGGCACAGATCTATGGTCGATGAATCCAGGGCGTATACGGTATTGTCCAGGTCTAACGTGAATTCACCATCGCCGGCATATAACGGTCTGACCAGAAAAATAAGGTAGTGTGCAAAATCCCTGTAGATTCTCCAATCCCTATTTTCATTGGCCCTGGTCAGGGTGGATACGGCAACAAGGTTTTTGATGCCAAGATGGTAGGCCTTGTCCCCGTGCGCATTTAAACAGTTCATTATATCACTTATACTTTCCCTATAGGTCAACTGACCGAAGAACATGCAAAGATATTGGGACCAACATTTAAGATCCTTGGTTCGATAATTCCCATTATATCTGCTTACACATTTATCAAATTCATATTTGGGTATAAGTGAAATAAATTGGGAGAAAACAAATTGTCCTTGAAACATAGCTGCAAGCCTAAAATTAATAAGGCTACAAGATTAATCCATTTCAAGTCGAAAAATCACAAAAACACCCGAATAGCCTATAAATAAAGGGATTGCAAAGGAGATGTCTTTTTTAACGCAATGCTAGTGATCTTTTATTTTATACTCCATAACGAAATTACAAGTAAAAAACTATCTAAGTATAGATTAGCCATCCCCCGTTTTTTTTAATTGAATAAGA
>QIJL01000235.1 GCA_003232435.1 Flavobacteriales bacterium
ACCTTGGAGCCGACCTTTCAATTGGTATTGGGCGAAGCAGGGAGTTCCTTCACTTTTGAGGTCGCGCAGAAGAACGGTATCCCCTATTCGTTGATCAACAAGGCAAAGAAGAAGATAGCACGCGGCAAAGTCCGTTTTGATGCCACGATAGCCAAATTGCAGAAAGAACGCAGCAAAATGGCCAAAACAGGCTCTAGATTGCGAGAAGAGGAGTCCAAAGCAAGAGAAGAAGCCGAAAGGCTCGAAAAATTAAATGCCAAGGTCAAGTCAAAACTTGAGAATTATCAAGAATTGTACGACCACGACCAGCGGATGATCCAATTGGGCAACAAAATCAACAAAGCGGCAGAACGGTACTTTCGAGACAACAAGAAAAGACCTTTGGTATCTGAGTTATTGCGGATCGTCGAGACCGAAAATAGCAAGCGCAAAAAGAAAACCGCGAACCAAGCCAAGGCCGAACGTGTCAAAAAAGCCCGTGTAGCGCAAGAAGTGCAAAAGGAGGTCAAAGTCATCCGTGAGAAAAAGAAAGTAGAGAATAAAAAAGCCATTATCAAAGAAAAAAACAAACCTCGGCCCGTTTTTAAAATCGGTGACCATGTTCGTATGGAAGATGGTAAGGCTGTAGGCACTATCGATAAGCTTGAAAAAAACAAGGCAGTAGTGAATTATGGTATCTTTACGACTAATGTAAGTGTCGATCAATTGGAATTGGTGGAGAAGAAAAAATAACAGCCGACATCAAGTTGTTGAATCTACAACTATAGATGCCGACCATTACAGCTATACACTCTAATTGTCGATATATACTCTGATATTGTTGCCTAAATGCACAATTTAGTTGCCGATCTACAATTGCCGTACGTTAATAGTCGTACATAAAAACCCTGAACAAAAACCTTCAAAATATGCATCGTTTTTTAGGTAATTGAGACGAAACTCGCCCATAGTTGTCCAAACGAAGACATCTAAAAATTCAAACTGTATTCGCACATCGTGCGCCCCGGCAGGTGGTTTAGCGGCAGTATTCACTTTGTTTTTAGTGACCTCGGTCCATCCGGTTGTTTTAAAGTCTTGAGTGCCTTTTGCCTTATAAGAAAAACGAAATCTCATTTTTTGACTTAAGTCTTTCTTAATATAAGCGTTCTTATGCGCAAAAGCGAAGTTACCACATTCCTCAATGCTATAATCGGTCGTATATCCCATTTTGGCGAAGGTATTATCCTTTAAATAACGTATCGTATAAGCAATGGGAACACCGGGGTTATCTTTACTGTATACAGCGTTTTTTCCGGTAATAATGTAATTCAAAGTACCTGGGCCAGCTTCGATATCCGCTGCGTTAATGGCTTCGGAAGCTACTTCTGCGTTACCTCCAATGGTCACAATGGTAATACTTGAATTCTTTAATACGGCATCATATTCTGAATTTACCGTTCCTGTTACATTTACACCACCGGCATATTCCAACACAGCATCGAGATCGATAGAGGTTCTTGTATCTGTAGTTTCCATTCTGAACATTATAATCCGGCCGTAGGATACCGAATTGATATAGGCTGGCGGGGTATCGGATCCAATTGCCGCTTGTACCTGCCCGGTTGTCACATCTGCTGCGAATACGCTTGAAGGCGTAGATGGAGTGTCCATGGTTACTGTATAGAAAACTTGCTTGTATACCATGGCGGCCACTCTTTTTGTGGTAGAACTTTCATATTCTAATTGGGAAGCTACCGAACCGGTGGCCCACTCTATGTTAAGACCTACATCTAAACTTAGTTGTTTTGAAGAATAGGAAGTGTTGGCCTGATACGAAGAATTGGCGGCGTTTACGTAGCCATCTTGATAAGCATTGTTGTTCCACCATTCCAACGCACCGTCTATACCCGTCTGAATAGATGAATTCATAGGGGTTTCAACCCTGATATTCCCTTGTTCACCGATACCTGGCAGATCCAAGCGCAATGTTACGGGCCCCCTACCTAGTGTGAAGGGATCGGGTGCACCGTCGAGCATGCCTTCATTGCCCACAACTAATGCCCCTGGCCAAATAATACCATTCGTAGGACGTAAAATAGCAACATCATCAAAATTGGCTTCTAGCGAATAATCTATTTTCTTACAAGTGTTTAATATACCCAAAGTCGGCCCGGTGGTGGTGTTTCTTTCAGGGCCCGGTGTACGTTTTGACGGGGCACCGCCAGTTTCTTTTACGTTCAAAAGCGCATTCGCGTCATAGCTTAGGTTTGCGATTATATCATCGATTTCCATCGCATTGGGATTAATCTTTGGCCCCGGATCTTCTCCGCCTCCATCTTTGCTACAAGAATTCATAGCCATTAGCAATAGCCCAACCAAAAGCAAGACGATAATTTTGTTCGGTTTGTAAAATGTTGTTTTCATAATTAAAAGTTTTTTTAGATTCAACACTTCAAAACTATCTTCCAATCAAGTGCTTACCTAATTTTGTCTATGGACAAAGTATGGACACCATCAATAAACCACATTTCCTTGATCCATGGACACCGTGAACTTTTCAAAATACTGAAAACCTTTAAAAACACAATAAAATAGAGTGTTCCGGCATTTTGACGAGGACATTTGATGTCAAAGAAGTATGGACTTTCTATAGACAAGTCCATTTTTAGCACAATTGGATTCTTTTTTTAGAAACCTATAATGCTTAACTTGAATTTGTAAACAAATGGATCGTATGAAGCCAACCAAGTATTTTCCTCTATTTATTTTATTAATAGTCACCTGGTCTTCTGCACAGGATAGACAAAAAGAGTTGGACAGCCTCATTCAACATGTACGATCCTTACCTGAAGACAGCTTAAAAGCAAGAGTCTTAGGCAGAATTCATGAGCGAATGATGTTTATGGATAATGAACGTGCCTTAGGATATGCCAAAGAAGCATTTGAGCTTTCAAAAAAAATCGACTTCAAGAAAGGTGTCGCCAATGGGTACATCCAATTCGGAAATTACTATTATAATCAGTCTAAAAACGATTCAGCAGCTTACTTTCATAACCTTGCACTTAAGGAGTTCAAAAGCATAAATTCAATTAGAGGTCAAATTTTCGCATTACATTCTT
>QIJL01000215.1 GCA_003232435.1 Flavobacteriales bacterium
GCTGAAAGGCATCGTCTAAAATGATTAAATCCGGTCTAACTTCATTTTCAAGCCGGGCTATTCCATTTCTCCTGTCGGCATCGACGGCCAATGCAATGTTCTCAAACTTTTTGTGAATTTGAAAGGGCTCATCGCCCAATTGTTCAACCGTACTTTCCGAATCGGCAAGAACAAAACCGGTAGACTTTCTTCGGTATCCCCTACTAAGAACCGCCACTTTAGATGTTTCCTGCAGGGCGGAAACCAAAAATTCGACCATTGGCGTTTTCCCGGTTCCCCCGAGGCTTAAATTGCCCACGCAGATGGTCGGTGTGTCGAATTTCTTCGATTTGAATATTCCGACATCATAGAAATAGTTTCGCACACGAACAATCAATCCGTAAATCAAAGCAATAGGAAAACCGATAATTCGAAGGAGTATCATCACGACGAAAATATAATATTTAACTTTGGAAAGTTATTATTTCGATGAACTGGTTTAAACTTTCTGTTTGGAACCGAGAATATCGGCTTTTGTGCCCAGATGAAGCCATTTTTTAACAGCATAGCAGGGCTACGGTGGTCAAAAATGGCGAAATATGGGTACAAAATGTGATATTTGCAGGTAAAAGAGAAAGTTTAAACCAGTTCTATATGATAGTTAAAGAAGTTACCGATATTTTAGAAGAATTGGCGCCCTTGGCCCAAGCGGAAGATTTTGACAACGTTGGCCTCCTCGTAGGAAATTCAAATAAAAAAGTAACTGGTATTCTAGTCACCTTGGATACTTTGGAAAATGTGGTCGACGAGGCCATTGAACACCAATGTAACTTGATAGTTAGCTTTCACCCGATAATCTTCAAAGGCTTAAAAAAAATTACGGGCTCGAATTACGTTGAGCGGGTCGTTCTAAAGGCCATTCAAAATGATATTGCGATATACAGCATGCATACGGCTTTAGATAATAGCCCTAATGGAGTCAACGCAAAAATCTGCGAGGTCTTGGGAATTACAAATTCGAAAATCCTGATTTCCCAAAAGCGCAGTATCAAAAAGCTGACTACCTATGTGCCAAAGGCCGACGCTCAGAAGTTAAAGGATGCCCTATTCGCTGCTGGAGCAGGAAATATCGGAAATTACAGTAATTGCAGTTTTACCGTGGATGGAACGGGAAGCTATATGGGTGGAGAAAACAGCAACCCCTCGAAAGGAGAAATCGGCAAGTTGCTTCTAGAGAAAGAAACACAGATCAATGTAACATTGGCAGTCCATAACGAAAGGAATATTTTGCAAGCCCTTTTTCAAAATCACCCCTATGAAGAAGTTGCTTATGAAGTATTTTCCCTGGATAACAAAGACCAAAACACTGGCATGGGGATGATCGGTGAGCTAAAAGAACCAATGAACGAGAGTGATTTTCTTTTATTTGTAAAGCAAAAAATGAGCGTATCAGTGGTCAAACATTCCAGATTATTAGGAAAAAAAGTGGAAAAAGTGGCCGTTCTAGGTGGGAGTGGGGCTTTTGCCATTTCGGCTGCAAAAGCAAGTGGGGCAGACGTTTTCGTGACTTCTGACCTAAAGTATCACCAGTTCTTCGAAGCCGAAGATGAAATGGTCATTGCCGACATCGGTCACTATGAAAGCGAGCAGTTTACAAAAAACCTTTTAGTTGACTATCTTACGGAAAAAATTCCTAGTTTTGCAATCCGTTTATCGGAGAGTAACACCAATCCAATCAAGTATTTATAAATATGGCTAAAAAAAAGGCAGAAGCGACTGTAGAGGACAAGCTTAGAGCATTGTATGATCTTCAGTTGATTGATTCAAGGGTAGATGAAATTCGTAATGTTCGAGGTGAACTTCCGTTAGAGGTCGAAGATCTTGAAGATGAGGTACTTGGTCTGAAAACTCGGATGGACAAGCTAAAAACCGATGTCGAGACCATAAACTTTGAAATCGGAGCGAAAAAGAATCTTATCGAAGAAGCCAAAACTTTGATTAAGAAATATACCGAGCAGCAAAAGAATGTAAGAAATAGCAGGGAATTCAATTCTATTTCAAAAGAGTTGGAGTTCCAAGAACTTGAAATTCAATTGGCCGAGAAAAATATCAAAGAGTTCAAGGCACAAATCGAACAGAAGAAAGAGGTTGTTTCAGAAACAAAAGAAAAACTCTCGGAACGTGACGCACACCTAAAGCACAAGAAAAGTGAGCTTGATGCTATTTTGGCGGAGACTGAAAAAGAGGAAAAAGCATTGTTGGCCAAATCTGCCAAATATCAAAAAGACATCGAAGAACGTTTGGTTTTGGCCTACGCTAGAATTCGGGAGAACGTAAAAAACGGCTTGGCCGTAGTGCCTATTGAAAGGGGCGCTTCAGGGGGTTCTTTCTTTACCATACCGCCACAGGTACAGGTAGAAATCGCCGCACGCAAAAAAATAATTACAGACGAACATAGCGGCCGTATTTTGGTCGATCCCGTTTTAGCTGAAGAAGAGCAGGCTAAAATGCAAAAAATGTTCGCTAAATTATAATCAAATCGAACTAACTCAGAATTTAAGGCCATCCCGCAAACGGATGGCTTTTTTATTTCAATAAATTCAAGATTTTCCGTTCCACTTCGGTACTATCCCATTTAGATTCAATATCGGGAATCTGCATTACCTCGTTCATTATTTCTTCTTGGGTATCGCCAATCGCCAAGGCCTCAGCATAAGGCCTTTCCGAAAAGGTAACCCTTGAATAGACAGGAATCCATTTATCAGGATGTTTTGCTGAAAAACGTTTCTCGATCTTCTTCTGCAACAAAAATAACGGATCACTGGTCTTACTGCTCATTTCAACAAAATTGCGATAGCTGAGCTCGGCAATGGCATCTGCATTGGGTTTTCTGTTTTCTTGATAATCGGTAAATATTCTTTGCCAATCGTCCCCGTGGGTTCCCATGAGTCCGTTTAAGACAAAAATATCTTCAAAACCGGCATTCATTCCCTGTCCATAAAAAGGTACGACTGCATGCGCCGAGTCACCTACCAAAGCGATTTTGTCCCAATAAGTCCAAGGGTAGCACTTCATGGTCACCATGGCACTAGTTGGGTTTTCGAAAAAATCATCGGTCTTCAATATCCTGCATTACATTGGGGAAATACGTGCTGAAAAAACTCTTTGCATCGCTCTTCGTCCGTATGCTCTCAAAGGAGACCTCACCTTCGAAGGGCATGAACAAAGTACCTGTGAAGCTACCATCGAGATTGGGCATTGCGATGAACATGAACCTTCCCCTGGGCCAAATATGAAATGAACGGCTATTCAATTTATGCGTACCATCTTCATTGGGGGGTATAGTCAATTCTTTGTACCCGATGTCAATAAAATCTTGCGAATAATCGAACCGGCTTCGACGCTGCATTTTATGGCGTACTCGAGAAAATGCACCATCACAGCCAAAAATGATATCGTAATTGTATTCCTTCCATTCTCCCTTTTCCGTTTCTCCGGTAAATAATTTGGCCTCCTACATCCCAGACCTTTTCATTAAAACGAAAATTCGCTCCGGCCTCTTCTGCCAAATCGATCATGTTCCGGTTCAAGACACCCCTTGAAATCGACCAGATCGCCTCGCCCTCTTTTCCATAGGGCTGAAAATACATTTCCTTGCCAATGACATGCATAGCACGTTTATCAAGCGGAATAGCGATTTTTTTGATTTCTTCTTCGAGGCCCACCTCTCTCAGGGCACGCCATCCACGATTGCTCATGGCAAGATTGATCGAACGGCCTGAAAAATCAATCGTACGTATGTCTGGGCGACGATCAAAAACAGTAACGGTAAGGCCTGCTTTTTTAAGGAAAATGGCCAACAAAGAACCCACAAGTCCCGATCCGATAATGGCAATGTTCTTGGGAGTTTGGGTCATATTTTAGACAATCGGAGCTTCATGAAGCATAAAAGTAATAAATTTCTTCACGGTAATTTAACAGATGTGAAACGTCTAACGATTTGGTCTTTCTCGTATATAAAAGTGAGAACATTCCGCGAGAGCGCCTATATATATCCAAAAAAAGTCCTTCACAATTCGATTGCGAAGGACTTTTCGATTTTACAGGTTCAACCTCT